>DATMPC010000091.1 GCA_035567895.1 Terriglobales bacterium
CTTCACAGCGATTCTCCTTCTGCACGGGCCATTGCTTCGACTCCCGTATTTTTGGGATGAGGCCGGCTATTACATCCCTGCCGCGTATGACTTCTTCACTCACGGCTCATTGATTCCACTATCGGTGCCCAGTAATGCTCATCCGCCACTTCCTGCAATTTATCTGGCGTTTTGGTGGAAGCTATCGGCGTTCAAGCCTTCAGTTACGAGAATCGCGATGCTGTTGGTGGCCGCGCTCGCTTTGACGGCTGTCTTCAAACTCTCGCAAATGCTCGCCAATACGAGAGTTGCGCTCGCCGTTCTTGCTTGCACGGCTGCGTATCCCGTCTGGTTTGCGCAAAGTTCGCTGGCTCATGCAGATTTACCGGCGGCCGCCTTTTCCTTGTGGGGAATTTATTTTTACTTCCGTAGCTTAGTTGCTAACGATTTCAGGGGGCAGAACTCACGTCAGGCATTAGTTGGCAAAGAGGCTGCAGCGGCGAATCGCGACGCAATACTCGCTGCGGCTTTCTTCTGGTTGAGCGCGGTTTCGAAGGAAACTGCCATCATCATCCCGATCGCTCTGGCGATCTATGACCTTGGAGCCGTCTGGAAGACCAAACGTGGGGTGAGTGCAGGAACGTTTGCGCGATCGGCCCTATTGTTTTCCAGCGTTATACCTCTCGGGATTTGGTTTCTGTATCACAGATTGCACACCGGGTTCCTTTTCGGGAATCCCGAATTTTTTGCCTACAATGTAACCGGCACCTTTACCCCTCTGCGCATCGTGATGTCGATCGGCCTTCGCTCTTGGCAAATCCTGGGTTATATGAATCTGTGGCTGCTTACGTTAGCGACTATTTGGGTCATGCGTTATCCCGCCCTGAGCGAGGACGACGGCAGCGAACGCCCACGGATCGCGCTGACTTTTCAATACCGCATAGCTGCGATTCTCATCGCTAATGTGCTGGCATTCTCGTTGGTTGGAGGCGCGGCGCTCGCGCGCTATCTGCTTCCGGTATACCCGCTCGTGATTCTGATAGGCATCTCCACCCTGCGGCGACGTTTGGCGAACTGGCCTTTGGCAGTGGCCTTAGTGATAGTTGGATTCGCTCTCGCCCTCTTCGCAAACCCATTCGGCTATAGCGCGCCGGAAGACAATCTGTCGTATCGAGACTATGTGATTCTGCACAAGCAAGCTGCCAATCGCCTCGAGGAACGCGATCCGCACGCTCGGGTCTTGACCGCCTGGACCGCCACGGACGAACTCACAAAGCCATTTCTTAGTTACATACGGCGGCCGATGAGTGTGGTGCGCATCGAGGATTTTTCTTACGGTCAATTGCAAATTGGCCGCTTTGCAGCGGGACAGTACGACGTTGCGTTGTTGTTTTCCACGAAACAGACTCCACAATTCTCTGTCCTGGATCGATGGTCATGGTGGGAACGATTGAGCCGCAAACATTTCGGATTCCACCGCGATCTGTCACCTGATACTGCTGCAGCGATGCTCGGCGGCCGAATTACGTGGGAAGCCAAACGCGGTAGGCAATGGATTGCGATTGTGAGCTTTGATCGAGTAGAGGACGCACAGGGAGCCCGATCTGACTGGAAGAAGAAAACTTGATGTGCTGCCGCAGGTGAGGCCACCCTCGATTGCGTCCTGAACAGGTCGCAATCGAAGGCGGCTAAGGTGAAGAAGCTATTTTGCTACTGAAGCTGCGCTCGACCGTTTAGCCTTCGCCAATTTCACAGTCGCTTTTGGCTGATGAGCGCGCCGTGCGGGATTCGGCACTGACTTTTCCTTAGCAGACGCCACGAGAACCTGTGGGGGACGCTTGCCGAAATATTTGTCGGCATGTTCTTTCATCGTCGGCATAGCCAAATACGGTTTCGCGTAGTCGTTGCGAGCGTTCCAAAAGAGGAATCCAATTCCGCCTCGGTCGCGGGAAGTACTTACCTGTCGCAGAATGTATTCGGGCGAATAACTCTTGGTGCGCCACGCAAACGCCTGCAGCCAGGGACGGAGCACGACACCGCTGCCGGCAGTAATGGTTTCAAACCGGTCCATCGACGTTCCGATAAAGTGCTCAGGCTCGTCGCCCGGGTGAGCGTAGCCGTCCATACCGAAAAAGTGTGAAGGATAGATCATCGGCGAGAGCACGTCGCAGTATTTCGCCATACGTACGATGTCTTGTCCGGTGTGTGCAAGATCAACGTTTCGTTGCCACGCCATGATTCCGAACACATCGAGCGACACCAACACACCTTCAGGATGCAGCTGCTGATACGCCCGATCGAGGAAGTCCGCAATCACGTCGCTGCGCTTCCAGTCAGGATGTGCCGACTGGAAATAGAACTTCGCGTCAGACTGATTACCTTCCGCAGGAAAACGCACGTAGTCGAATTGAATCTCGTCAGCGCCAGACTTCGCTACCCACTTAGCTAAAGCGATGTTGTAGTCCTGTACTTTCGGGTTGGACGTGTCCGTCCAAACCAGCTTGCCGTTTTCGCGCCAGGGCTGCTTCGTAGAGCGCGACTGCACCGCAAGTTCCGAGTGATCGCGTGCGATGTGTTCATCGCGGAAGAGAGCGATGCGCGCGATTGCATGCAAATTCATTGAGTGCAAATAGCGCACAAACTTAGGCAAATTGGGGATGGCACGGCGATTGTGTGGAGCAAGCGGGTGATCGAACGCCACGCTTAGCGAGCCATCGCTGTCCTTGATGTCAAATACGACAGCGTTTCCGCCAACTTCGTGCCAATGCTGGATGATCTTTAGTCCCTTCGCGCTGCCCGCCATCGCACCCGTCAGATAGATCGCGCGCACCTCGTCATCCTTCGCCATCGCCACGGAGTGCTCAGCCACGGGCTGAGGCTCAGTGAAAGGGATTAACAGAGTCTGGCCTTTTTTCACATACAACTGCTTTTCCGGCAGGTGATTTACGGTGCGAATCTGCGCTTCCAGGTCACTGGCCAGCATGACAGATGACTGCGGCAGATACCTATGAGCGATGCTGCCAACCGTTTCAGTCTTTTCCACAGCGTACGAAATCGTGCCCGGGGGCAACGCGCTGGCCTGGCTTGTCGCCGGCGCACCCTGCGAAGTCGTTTGCGCTGTTTGTGCTTGAGTTTCGGCCTTGGACTCAGCGCATGCGGAAGAAAATGCGCAAACAAGAGCAAGAATCGTCACAGACCCGATGGTACGAACGGGAGAGGATTGCATGTTTTTATTTGTCCCTGAGTGTCCGCAATTGACCCGGACTATAGCATTGATTCCAGAGTACCTGTTTTGATTCAGAGATAACCAGTTACCAAAGGGTTGGCTCGCCATTGCCCGCCAGTTTGAATCGCTCCCAGCCTTGCATAAGGGATGCCGCAACACCCTGTGCAAAACTTTCAAACAACTCAACTTGCCGGTTTATGTATCTGACCTGATATACGTTCGCTCGCATGAGCGGCGGTCCCAGGGAATTTTGAATGAGGGACTTCTAATGAAAACCGGCCTTAATGCCGCACTCGATCCTTCCCGGCGGGGTACTGATGCAGAGGATTTCGAGCGCAACTTACGTCGCAGGATCGTTGGTCAGGACGATGCGATTCAGAAAATGACTGAGATCTACCAGATGTTTCTGGCAGGATTAAATCCTCCGAATCGTCCAGTAGGCAATCTTTTATTCTTGGGCCCCACAGGCACGGGCAAAACTCGCGTCGTAGAAGCGGTTGCCGAAACTCTCTTTGGTGAAGCTCGCGCTTGTATCAAGATCGATTGCGCGGAATTTCAGCACAGTCATGAAATCGCGAAACTGATTGGTTCACCTCCAGGATATCTAGGCCATCGCGAAACTCATCCTCTGCTCACTCAGGAAGCGTTGAACCAATGGCACACGGAAAAGCTTCGTCTCTCCTTGTTGCTGTTTGACGAAATAGAAAAGGCAAGCGACTCGCTCTGGCAGCTCCTTCTCGGCATTCTCGATAAAGCAACGCTCACGCTGGGCGATAATCGTCGCGTCGATCTTTCTCAGTGCGTGATCGTGATGACCTCGAACCTGGGTGCGGGCGAGATGAGTGAACTGATTACCGGCGGGCTCGGTTTCGGGCAAAAATCCAGTCAGGTGGATGCGAAACTCGACGACAAGATCACGCGCACTGCCACCGAAGCAGCGCGCAGGAAGTTCTCACCTGAGTTCATGAACCGCATCGACAAGGTCGTAGTGTTCAAGACGCTCAAGCCCGAGCACCTGGAACAGATCCTTGAGATTGAGTTGGGAATGGTTCAGCAGCGCGTTCTGCAGGCAACAGGAAACGCTCAGTTCGTCTTCAGTTGCACGCCGAAGGTGAAGAAATTCCTATTGCAGGAAGGCACCGACAACAAATATGGCGCGCGGCATCTGAAACGCGCGATCGAGAAGAATGTCGTCTTCCCCCTCGCGAACCTGGTCGCAACTGGTCAGTTGAAGCTGGGAGATTTTGTACGCATCGATATGCAGGACAACAAGCTCACGTTCGTGAAGGAGGCGGAGGGAGCGCTGGTTCCAGTTCTGCTCGAGAAATATGGTCAGGAGGTCGGCGCAGCCGCCGCCGGCGCTGCGGCCCGGCCGGCGCGAGCTCCAGGAGCCAAACGCGACTTCGGTCCCTCTACTCTGATCGACAAATAACCCAAGCACACTCATGTGAATACAAGGGAGCGGTTTGTGCCGCTCCCTTTTGTTTCTTGCGCTTTGCCTTCATCGCGCCATTTCACGCAACTCTCCGCCGAGAGTGAGGTTCTCTACAATAGGAGGTTTTGCATTGCTGCACGCGTCCGGTATGAGGAGACTGCCAATGACGATCTATCCGCGCAGCACGCGGGCGATTGCTTTATCGCTCTGTCTGTTGCTATCTGCGCCTGAAGCACTTTTAGCGCGTGTTCAGCCCACCAGTGGCTCGAACATGTTCACCGTTGAGCAGGAGATTCAGGCCGGCCAACAGGCGGCAGCGCAGACGAACAAGCAATATCCAGTCTTGCCTGACTCCAATCCGGTAACGCAGTACATCCAGCAACTAGGACGCCGACTTGTGCAATACGCTCCCGGAGAAAAGTGGCCTTACCAGTTCCACGTCGTGAATCAGAAAGAGATTAACGCCTTCGCGCTGCCGGGCGGGCCATTGTATGTAAACGTCGGAACTATTCAGGCCGCAGACAACGAAGCGCAACTCGCCGGCGTGATGGCGCACGAGCTCTCGCACATTATTCAGCGTCACGCGACGCGGGCTGCCACAAAGCAATACAAGGCGCAGGTCGGATTAGGAATCCTGGGAGCCGTGTTAGGAGGAGGCATTGGAGGACAGTTGGCTGGCGCCGGAATCTCGTTCGTCGCGGGCTCGTACTTCCTAAAGAATTCACGGCAGTCTGAGAAAGAGGCTGACCTGCTCGGTACAGACATCATGTACGACGCGGGTTACGATCCCATCCAACTGCCAAAGTTCTTCGAAAAAATCGAAGCCGAGGGAAGCCGAGGTCCGCAGTTCTTGAGCGATCACCCCGATCCGGGCAATCGTATCCAATACGTCGACGCGGAAATCAAAACGCTTCCTGCAAAGCGCTACCGTGAAGACAGTCAGCAGTTCGTCGACATTCATCGGATCGCGATGAGCATGCATCCGCTGACGGCGCAACAGATAGCCGAGCAGGACCAACGCGGTGGTTTCAATCCAAATGGCGTGAGTGACGGATCCACTCACCAGGGAGGTTCCAGTTCACCTGACACGAGCTATTCCGCGAGCACGAATTTTCAACAACTGAATCACAACAACTTCACCATTGGGTATCCGTCGAACTGGCAGGTGTATGGAGACGCGCAGTCGGCGGTGACCATCGCTCCTCAGAATGGTGTTGGACAAGATTCCAACGGACAAGGTGCGGTCGCCGTGGGAGTAATCATTGACCACTATGAGCCGGAACAGGGTGGGAGCCTGGATCAAGCGACACACGACCTGATCGCAAGCTTGCGACAGTCAAATCCTGACTTGCGCCAGGTCGGCAACGACGAAGCCATACGCGTGAACGGAGTATCGGGACGTTCCACAGACTTGATCGGCACCTCACCAATCCGCGACAGCAGCGGACGAGCGCAAAGAGAGCGCGATTGGCTGGTAACGATTGGGCAGCCGGATGGGACTCTACTCTATCTAGTATTTATTGCGCCGCAGAATCAGTTTGATCGGTTACGTCCGACGTACGAGCAGATGCTTAGGGCGTTGAGGATGAGATAATTTGTTGTCATTCCGAACCGCCGGTTTGTGGCTGTGAGGAATCCCTATGGGCTGCGACCATGCCGTAGTGAGATGCTCGCCGGCCTGCTGTCCTCCATCCCGCCGCAAGCTGCGAAGTGGAGTATTTGCGATTATGAAATCAACCGTGTCGAAATTCGTAGAGATTCCTCACCGCCAAAAACCGGCGGTTCGGAATGACAAACGCGGTAAATCAACCCTTCTTTAACTCCACCAACACCTGACGTGCGACTTCACGGAGCGTCTCGAAGACCCCATTTCCTTGAAAGGCAACTGCCTCGAACACGGCCTCGTTTTTTTTGACTAATTCTTTCTTGAGCTCCTCCACGGGCATCACGTTCGGCAGGTCGCGCTTGTTGAGTTGGAGAACGTAGGGAATCTTGGCGAAGTCGTAGCCGTGCTCTTTGAGATTGTCTTGCAAGTTGTCGAGTGCTTCAACGTTCGCGTCCAGACGTTCGGGTTGAGAATCCGCCACGAAAACTACGCCATCCACACCTCGCAGGATCAACTTACGGCTGGCGTCGTAGAAGACCTGTCCTGGAACCGTGTACAGGTGAAAGCGAGTCTTGAAGCCCCGAACCGTGCCTAGGTCGAGGGGAAGAAAGTCAAAGAAGAGGGTGCGGTCGGTCTCGGTGGCCAATGAGATCATTTTTCCCTTCTGCTTCTCGTTGGTCTTGTCAAAAATATGCTGAAGGTTAGTAGTTTTCCCGCCTAAGCCCGCTCCGTAATAGACAATCTTGCAATTAATCTCGCGGGCCGCGAAATTGATGAAGCTCAATTAGCTTTCCTCACAATGAACCGCACAGGCGCAGGGATTGATGTCGCAGTGAACCACGCTGAAACACGCCCTAATAACATATCAGTTTCGGTGCAGTGGTCATCGAACTGAAGTACCGTTACCGTTACTGCCGCCCAGGAGGTAACGGATAGTAGCCCGCCTTTGCGGTCACGCGCACTCCTGTGCGAGCCACTCGCACTTCAATCTCGCGGTAATTGTCGGCCAAGGTGCCCTGAGCGTAGTAACCCAGGGTGTATTGATTGCGCGCTACCAATGTCACAGCCGAGTAAGCATTTTCGATCGACTCCTTGGAGAACTCACTGAAGACTTCCCCGCCGGTCGCGCTGGCATATTTTGGCAGGATGTTGCCCGTGCCGGTGCCCGGCACGTTGATCTGCTCCAGTTTGCGATACACCGGAAGCGCTGCTGAACCCACACCGATTGCGTAGACGGAAATCTTGTTTGTCAGCAAGACTTTCAAAACATCAGCGTAAGAAGCACGGCTGCCGTCTTCCCTACCGTCGCCGACAATCATGATTACTCGACGACGAGCCGGCTGAACCTTGGAAAGATCGAGCGCGGCTTGCAAGACCGCGTCGTTCAGAACTCGCCGATCGTGCGGCACGATGGGAACCTGTGGCACGCTCGGATCAAACGGACGTCCGTTCACGGTTGGTCCGCCAGCAAATGGACCGCCGCCTACCGGTACACCACCTTGCTGCTGTCCGTGTTTTGTCTCAACGATGTGATTGAGCGCTGCGGTGAGTCGATCACCGGCTGTGCCGAAACTGGACTCCTTGGCTACAGAGTTGCCGTACGTGTATACGGCAACCTCGTCGTATTGACTGAACGCACCCTGAAGGGCCTGGATTCCAGATTGCACTTTGCGCAACGCCGTATCCGACATTCCGACGTCGATCAACACAGCTGCCGAAATTGCCAAAGGATCGCTCGTGAAATAAGTCAGCTTCTGCCGAGCGCCGTTTTCGTACACGGTGAAGTCTTTGGGCAGCAAGCCTTCGACCATGTGACCAGACCTGTCCTTCACGGTCACTGGAATCTCCACAAAATTCGTCGTGCTCGAGATTTTGTAGAGGCGATCAGTATCCGGAGTAGCAGGATTTCGTACTGGCTGCCCTGCATTTGCAGCTGGCGTGTCTCCTGACGCGGCCGGTGCGTCGGCTGAATCAGGTTGCGCGGTCTTATCTACTCTGGGTTGCGCAGCAGGAGGAGGCGCGGAATCCCGCGAGCTGGATTCCGCAGGACCAGAGGATTCAGGCCGCTGCACGCTTTGCTGCGGCTGGGGAGTGTCAGGAAGGTTCTGTGGCTGCGATTGAGCACTGAGCCCAGCGCTAAGAACAATAATGGGGAGCAACAACGTCAACGATTGTCGCCGCGATGATCTTACCCACATCAACTCCATACCTTTTCCGTGACCTTTCACCGGAGACCGGTTTGACTATCGTTCAGCGCCGACGCGACAAAGACACTACAATAGTGTCTAAGCTTAACAAAAAGACGCTATCAGCCCTATGAAGTCTCAACAGCTGTCCGTTCGTGCAGTGAACCGCACTGGCGCATTTCTTCTTCTCTTCTTTTCGATGATCCTGACCCTGCCTGCGGTCTCACAAACTCAGAACCTGCCACCGCCAAAGAATCCCGACACGGGTCCGCAGACCAACAGCGACGATAACTCCGGTCCGACCATGCGCGATCGCACCAAACAGCAGGAAGATAATCCGGTCGAGACGCTGAAGGTCAACGTCGATGTTGTCAGCTTGCTTTTCAACGTGAAAGACAAAGGCGGCCATCTGCTGCCCAACCTGAACAAAGAAGAATTTCAGGTCGTCGAGGACGGCAAGCCGCAAAACATAAAATATTTCAAAGCCGAATCGAATCTGCCTCTCACCATCGGCATCCTGCTCGATACCAGCTTCAGCCAGGACCGCGTGCTGCCTATAGAGAAGGAGGTTGGAGCCCAATTCCTGAAACGATTGCTGCGCAAGGAAGACGAGACGTTCCTGATTAGCTTCGACGTAAACGTTGATTTGCTGCACGATTTTACGAACGCGGAGAGTGACATTCGCAAGGGAATGGACGCAGCGAAGATTAACGGCGGAGGTGGGGTCGGTGGACTTCCCGGAATCGGACAGGGGCCCGTGCCGATTAGCAATCCAAAAGGCACGCTGCTATACGACGCTGTCTACCTGGCCGCACATGACAAACTCCGCAGCGAAGTTGGACGCAAGGCGCTCATCCTCCTGACCGACGGAGAAGATCAGGGCAGCCAACTCAAGCTGCCGGACGCACTGGAAGCCGCGCAGAAGGCGGACGCTATCGTCTATGTCCTGCTCATCAGCGACAGCGGCATCGCAGCAGGAACCGGCCCCGGTTTGATGAGGAAGCTATGCGAAGAAACTGGCGGACGTGTGATTAATGTCGGCAACAATCGTGACAAGCTGGAGAAGGCCTTCGACCAGGTCTCAACCGAGCTGCGCAGCCAGTACAGCCTTGGCTACACGCCAACCAACGGCAAACACGACGGCACATTTCGCAAGGTAGAGATCAAGACCAAGGAAGGCTACAAAGTCCAGACGCGCAAGGGATACTACGCGGCTGCGAGCTAGACAGCTTCCGTTCCGTGGCACAGCCGCCCTCGGCTGTGGCTCCGCCCAAGCTAGTATTGCTGGCGTAGGTGTGGCTAGGAATGAGCGCTCCTCCTTTTCTACTGGTGGCTTCGCTACGGAGAGCGGTAATTCGGTGGTCGGGGAAGTAAAGCGACGCCGGCCTACCCCGTCTTGGCTTTGGCCAGGAGCCAAAGCCGGGGGTGGCTGTGCCCCAAAGCTGCGTCCCTACTGGGCACCAACTGCAGCCGCGGCCCTCTCAGCTCGCGGCGCAAAGTAGCCCTTACGGCTGCGAACCCTATACTTCTTGTTCACAGCTTCGATATCGATACTGCGATACTTTCCGTCCGCGCTGAAATCAGCAGGCTTGTAGGAAACGGCGTATTGGCTTCGCAGCTCTTCCTGAATTTGCGAGAAAGCGTCGGAAACTTCTTCGATCTTGAATGGGAAGAACGCTCGTCCGCCCGTAGCGCTGGCGATGGCCTCGAGAATCTTGTCACCCCGGCTCTTGGTCCCACTCACATTCGTGCTGATCGTGTACACAATTACTTCCGCCCGCTGCGCCTCTTCAATGGCATCGTCGCGCGTCACTCGACTTTGATTGTCTTCACCGTCGGATAGCAGAATAATTGCTCGACGCAACGCTCCTCGAGTGCTCTGTGTCTTAACCAGCTTGTCGTGACAGGCTCCGTACACCGCGTCGTACAAAGCAGTGCCTCCGCCCGGACGCAGCATGCGGACGCCAGCGGCAAGCTTCTCCGGGTTGTTAGTGAAGTCCTGTGTAATCTCAGGCGTTGTGTCGAACCCAATTACAAATGCCTGATCACGATCCGGGTGAACAATCTGGTTCAGGAACTCGATCGCCGCCTGTTGCTCAAAGCGGAAGCGATCGCGAATGGAGTTGCTCGCATCCACCAGCAGCCCTACACGCAGTGGAAGATTTGTCTCCGAAGCGAAATTGCGAACGTTGGCAGGCGGCTTGTTGTTGTCGAGAATGCGAAAATCCGCTGCCTTAAGGTCCTTCACGTAACGGTTGTGTTTGTCGGTAACCGTGAATACTACGTTTACTTCGTTAACCGGGACCACGATATTGAAGGGCTTGTCCTGGCTACCTTCAGCTTCGTTCTTTGAGGGAGCGGGAGGTGCTTGCGCTTGAGCAGCCTGTTCCGGTTGCGAGGCGGTGTTCGTCGGCTGAACCGGTTTCGGCCTCATTTTAGGATCGAGCGTTTCCAGCACCGGCTGCTGTGGCTTGGCATCTTCGACCTTGGGCTCCGGTGCCTTAGTCTGCTGCTGTGGAGGCTCTGGAGGCGGAGCTGGCGGGCGTTGTTGCTCCAGAGTTGCTGAAGGCGCTGAAGGTAAACTGGCGCCATCTTGGGCGGAGACAGTAAGCGTGAAGGCTAAAGGCGCGATCCAGGCTAAACGAAAGACTCGCATGGGAAACACCATTATATCTGCGTGCAACACACTGATTCACTCTTGCACAGTGCAAGTCACCTGCCAACAGTAATCTGATCCGCTACTGCCTACGAGGGGTTACAACTCCAGCTTTTTGAGGAAGTTCTGAAGCTCATCCGGAAGGGGGCGCTCGAAATGCAGGTGCTCATGTGCGATCGGATGTATGAACTCCAGCCTGGTGGCATGGAGAAAATTCCGACCCAAAGAAAGTTGCTCGACTTTGGTTGGATTTTCGCGTTTGCCGCGGCGAGACGGAGCATCCACCTGCAGTATTCGCGGCGCTCCGTATAAGGTGTCTCCCACAACTGGATGGCGCAAAGATGAGAGATGGACTCGAATCTGGTGGGTGCGGCCGGTTTCTATATCCACGTCCAGCAGGGCAAACTTGCCATAGGCTGTCTCCAGTCTGCGGCGAACGACAAAATGAGAGACTGCTGTTCTACCACCCTCGCGGCGGGTGGTCATTCGGGTTGGGCGCAAACGGTCGCGACTGATTTCGGCAGCAATGGTTCCCTGCTCCGCTGGCCAGCCACTCACCAATGCGATGTATCTCTTCTTCACTTGACGAGAAGCAAACTGTGCGGCCAATTTGCGATGTGCTTCATCAGTCTTCGCCACAACCATCAGTCCACTGGTTTCCTTGTCGAGTCGATGGACGATCCCTGGCCGTGCCTCACCGCCAAGTTCACTCAAGTTTTGGAAGCGAAACAACAGGGCATTTACCAACGTCCCACGATTTCGCTCTTCGTCACCTGCTCCGGCATGGACGATCATTCCTGCTGGTTTGTTTATTACGGCTAAGTATTCATCCTCGTAAACAACGTCGAGCGGAATGTCTTCTGCTGTGGCCTTCAGCGGCGGACGCTCTGCTTTCCCGCGGATTTCGATCAGTTCGTTGCCGCGCAGCTTCAGCGAAGGCCGGGCTATCGTGCCGTTCACCTGCACCTTATGTTGCTCGATCAATTCCTGAACACGTGCGCGACTGATGTTTGCCAGCGTGGCGGTCAGAAACTGATCGAGACGTCGCCCGGCGTCTTCAGGCGTAGCACGGAAGGTTTGGAGGGAGTCGGTCGTGCTTTGACCCGCGTCCATCAGGAGGTGGCCGCGAGCTGAGATCTGCGCGCGGCTTGCGGACGGGAGCATAGCACCCACATCACTCCGCCTCCGATGACCAGGATTAGCGCGATGAATTGAGTCGCGCTCATGATCCCGCCAAACATCGATCCGCGATCGGGATCCGCTCGCAGAAACTCCAAGAAGTAGCGAGCAACACCGTAGAGAAAGAGGTATACAGCCGAAATCTGCCCTTCAAAGCTGCGGTGTCGAAAGAGCCACAACAGCAGGAAAAAAATGAGTAGCTCAACAAGAAATTCGTAAATCTGCGTCGGATGGAGTCGCACGCCCAGTGGCGTGCCGGCCCATTTAGCTAATGGGTTCGTGAAGGTCACTCCCCATGGCAGATTCGTGGGCCTCCCAAAACAGCACCCAGCAGCGAAGCAGCCGAGGCGCCCAATAGCGTGTCCAATGGCAATCCCTGGAGCAAAGGAATCGGCGGTCTTGAGCTTCGGCAAGTGGTGCCGAACGGCATACCAGTAGCAGACGCCAATCGACAGCAGCAGGCCGCCCGAAAACACGCCTCCAGACTGAAGCGTGTCAAAGCTAAAAAGGTTTAATGGCAGATCTGGGTGCTCCTGCCACGTGGTGAACAGATACAACAGCTTCGACCCAACGATACCGGCGAGGATTGCGACCAGGCCCATGTTCCACATTGTGTCCACGTTAATGCCCTGACGACGGGCGAGGTGAACTGTCACAAGGAGCCCGATGATCAAACCTGACGCAACGAGAACGCCGTATGTAGGAACGAAGAAATGTCCGATTTGGAAGAGACGGGGATACACGAAATTCAGCTGCCAGCTATTAGCTTAACCGGAATCATCGAACACACCTAAATTCAAAGCTTCGGCTGGTTCACTGGTAAAGAGGCCAGGAACGCGTCATAGAGGGAAATAGTCTTCAGCTCGCGCCGCAACTGATCCTCCGAAGCCTTGCTTGTGACTTCGATCTGCATGGACTCGCCAGGCAGCAAGTCGACGTAGTTGTCGGAGAATTTGGCGTCCAAATCACCAAACGACAAATAAACGTCACGCGCGATCTGCGTAGACTGCAGCGTCACTTTGTAAGTATTTCCGGCGCCCTGGATGTCTGCCTTGATCTCAGGCTGCGGGAGGCGCACCTCTTTCATCTTTGCGAAGAAGTAAAGGTTGCGAGAAACCGGCTTGCCCGCGACTAAAAGTTGCGAATCGATGAAGACCTGCTCATGCTGGCGCTGTGCCAAAAGCTGTGTCACTGGCAAGCTGAGGTAGATGTCGCTGGTAAGCGGCTTTACCTGAATGTCCGCGGACTTCTCTTCCAGGACCTTGCCTGTGAGGTCCATCAGTCTCACGCGCAACTGCGCGGGCTGAACCTGCTGTTTATCCGACACAACGTAAATTTGCAGGGCACTGTTCTCTTCATTTGGACTCACCAAAAGGTCGTTGTAGAAGCGTCGCGCGTAGTACTGCAGCGCCTTCCAACGGCCGTAATAGTCGATGCTGGACCACGAGGCCACCGGCCAGCAGTCGTTGAGCTGCCAGTAAAGCGAACCCATCGTGCGCGGTCGATTACGCCGGAAGTGTTCCGCTCCCATCTTGATCGCCTCCGCTTGCATCACCTGGCTGGCGTAGAGGAATGAAGCGAAGTCTTTCGGCTGGCCGAAGTAGCGCAGCAGATAATCGTAGATCCTTCCGTTGCCTCCCTTGTTCTTCTGATGCGACAGCATGACCGCGGAGCTGATGTCCCAATCCTCCGGCGTGCTGAACGATTTGATCGTGCTCATTTCGGGAAAGGACTGGAAGCCGAACTCCGTCATGAAGCGGGGCACTTGCTGCTTGTAATTCTCAATCGGAGCCAACGCGTGCCACACTTGCCAGTAATGCATGTCGCCGATGCGCTGGGTATCGGGGTCGTCCTCGAAGTTGGCGCTGGGTGAACTCGGCCAGTAAGGCACTGACTCACCATATTCGACGACTACGTCGGGCAGCACACGGTTGAAGAGCACCATGTAGTCTTGCCAGACCTTTTCCGCGGTCTTTTGTCCGACCTCCGCTTTGAACTGTTGGCGATCACCCCAGTGCATCCACCCAGTCTCTACTTCGTTGTTGCCGCACCAGATCACGATGCTGGGATGGTTACGCAGGCGCTTCACTTGATCGATAGCTTCGTGACGCACGTTGTCCAGAAACTCAGCATTCCCGGGATGCATGTCGCCGCCGAACATGAAGTCCTGCCAGATGATCAGCCCGAGTTCGTCGCAGATGTTGTAGAACTCGTCGCTCTCGTAAATCCCGCCTCCCCACTCGCGGATCATGTTCATGTTCGCGTCGCGGGCTGACTGCAGTATGTCTCGATAAGTCGCGGCCGTTACTCGCGACGGAAAACTGTCGAATGGAATTACATCGGCCCCTTTTCCAAATACGGGAATGCCGTTGATTACGAACTCCATGCTGCGTCCCCAATGGTCGGGATCGCGGCGGAGCTGCAATGATCGCAATCCTGTGCGGACCTTAGCTTGATCGACAGCGGCTCTCTTGACCGCCAGCGTTGCCGAGAACTCGTACAGAGACTGCGGGCCGTATCCGGTGGGAAACCACCGCGCTGGCTTATCAATTTCAATCGGCACCGTCACTCGATTCAACCCGCGAACCAGCGTGACGCTCCTGTCAACCTTCTTTGCGGCTTTTCCTTCGGTCGGTGTGTAATTGATCGTGACCTTGGCCGAAGTGTTGGCGTCTGCTTCCACTTCGAGATTTGCCGCAATATTTGCCAGATCGGCGGTGATTTCGTTCTGCGCAATGTGCAGATCTCGGATCACGGCATCGTCCCAGCTTTCCAGCGCCACGGGCCGCCACACGCCCATCGTGACGAAGCGCGGCCCCCAATCCCAGCCGTATTGATAAGGCGCCTTGCGCGTGTAGGGATCGGTACCGATTCCCTTCTCTACATCTGCATCGTGTACTGAGATCGAAGGCAGGTGGTACGGCATGCCCTGGATTTGCTTCAGGACCTCATTGATGGGAGAGCGAAAGACAATTTGCAGAGTATTAGTTCCCTGCTTCAGATACGGCTTCGCATCAATGCGCCAGATGCGAAACATGTTCTCGGCGCGCAACACTCCTTGCCCATTGAGAAATACCGTTGCATAGGTATCCAAGCCTTGAAAAACAAGCTCGATGTGCTTGCGCGCCAACGTGGCGCCGGAAACATCGAAGTTGGTTTGATATTGCCAGTCTTCCAAACCGATCCATTGAAGCTTCTTCTCGTTGTCGCGATAGAAAGGTTCCGGAATGATCTTGTTACGCAGCAAGTCCGTTTGGATGCAGCCAGGCACTTCCGCTGGCGTCCAGTCAGCCACCCGCTGCAACGTTGTCGAATCGACTTCAGGCTCAACGCCGGCAAAGTGATTTAGGGAGGCATCCGGCGCAAGACGAAACTGCCATCCGCGGTTCAGGTCGATAACTTGCTTCGGACTGGCGCCGAACGCGGTAGAGGAAATTGAGGCGAGGGCAAGCACGAGCGAAATAGTCGATTTCATCATCATCAAGATCGCTACGGCGTGCGCATGATAACACCTCCATCGAAGCGGACAGGCAGTGGGGAACAGACTTCATAAATCGTTTTTCTCCAAGCTTTTGATTGCCTCGGGCTTCGTTCACGGCTAATCTTCCGGCATGCAACTCACCTGGCTCGACTGGTCCGCGATCATTGGCTACCTGGGTATTACCGTCCTGATGGGCCTCTACTTCCGTGGACGCTCCGGTAGCAGCATGGAAGAGTATTTCGTTTCGGGCCGGTCGGTTTCCTGGTGGCTGGCGGGAACGTCAATGGTCGCAACCACGTTCTCCGCCGATACGCCGCTGCTCGTGACCGGCCTTGTATACACGCAAGGAATTGCCGGCAATTGGCTCTGGTGGTCGTTCCTGCTGTCAGGAATGATGACGGTCTTCCTCTTCGCTCGGCTGTGGCGGCGATCCGGATTGCTCACCGATGTGCAGTTTGCCGAGATGCGTTATTCAGGAAAACCTGCGGCGTTTCTTCGCGGGTTTCGCGCTATATACATCGGCCTCTTGATGAATTGCCTGATCCTCGGATGGGTAACAAAAGCGATGATCAGCATCGTCAGCGTCGTCATGGGCGTCAGCGAACATGCCGCGCTTGCAATCTGCATCTTCGTTATCGTTCCCTTCACCGGACTTTACGTTGCAATTGGGGGATTGTGGGGCGTCCTCTGGACCGATCTGTTCCAATTTGTTCTCAAAATGGGAGTGGTGATCGCGGTTGCATATTACGGAATCAGCGCCGCAGGAGGCCTGCACGAGTTGCTGCGAAAGCTTCAGATTGCGCAGCCGCCGGTTCCAACAACTGCACACGGAAACCCACTGAAACTGTTTCCTGATTTCTCCAGCGGCCTCACGGCTGAGGCCTGGTGGACTCTTCCCGTAATCACTTTGCTGGTCTTTCTCGGATTGCAGTGGTGGGCATTCTGGTATCCCGGCGCCGAACCGGGCGGTGGCGGATACATCGCTCAGCGCATCTTCAGCGCAAAAACTGAGAAACAGGGATTGCTCTCTGTGCTGTGGTTCAACATTGCCCACTACGCACTTCGCCCCTGGCCTTGGATTTTGGTTGGCCTCGTTGCGATCGTTCTCTATCCAAATCTGGACGGTTCCGCGCCAGGCCGTCATCCCGAAGACGGCTACATGCTGGTGCTCACGCAACACTTGCCTGCATCACTGCGAGGTCTGGCAATTGCAGGGTTCTTGGCTGCGTTCATGTCCACGATCGCCACCCAGCTCAATTGGGGCGCGTCGTACCTGGTCGCCGACTTTTACAAACGCTTCATCAAACCAGAAGGAACACAGAAGCATTACGTCCGAGCCTCACGCGTAGTGACTGTATTTCTCGTAATCTGCGCAGCGCTTGTAGCCGCACAGCTAGCCTCAATTCAGTCCGGATGGCAGTGGGTGCTGGAGCTCAGTGCTGGCACGGGAGCCGTTTACTTGCTGCGCTGGTACTGGTGGCGGATCAACGCCTGGAGCGAGATCACGGCGATGATCGTAGCGCTCGTCACTTCGCTCACACTGCGCCTCACACATCCCTTTACGGGAAATGCCGCGGTGGAGTTTGCCAAGAGTGCAAGCGTAACGACAGCGGTCACAACCGTCGCGTGGTTGATCGCCACTTTCATGACGAAACCAGTTAGCCAGGAAGTTCTAGTGAGCTTCTATCATCACGTTCGTCCCGACGTCCGCGGATGGAAGCCGGTTGCCGCGATCGTAAAAGACGTGAAGCCCACGCGCGACCTAGGACGCAATCTTGCACTATGGCTTCTCGGCTGCGCCATGGTTTACTCGTTCCTCTTCGGAGCGGGATACGCGATCCTTGGTCATCCAACACGGGGAACTACTCTGCTGGTGATCGGGATTGCCTGTCTGATGATTCTGCTGAAGCAGCTGCGCTCATTCGTCGAAGAACCCGAGCACACGACGCGAAAGCCAGGTACGGAGACGGCCGCGTTCATCGGCCATTGAGCTAAGACCGCTGGGTCTAGCACGCCGGAGCCGCGGCGTTGAGTTCAGATTTCTTGACGTACGTGCCTGCAAGCGAGTCAGAATGGACTTATGTATCGCCTTCAGATCGCGTTGTGTCTGTCATTTATTTGCTGCTCGCTGTCGGAGGCGCAGAGCAGACCCGATTTCTCGGGAGTCTTTGTTATGACCCAAGAGAACTCATCCATTGTGCGACCGATGCTAGTTCTTGAAGTCAAGCAAAGCACCGACAGGCTGGCAACCACGCTTACTCGCAATGGCGAAAGCCTCACGCGCAACTACAGTCTTACGGGTAGTACTTCTCCGAATCCCGCATTTGAGGCAGGCATTAGCCAGGACCGCATTCGGTTTAAAGATGAGAAATTAGTTATCGAGTCGAAACTCGATTTGAAACCGATGTCTCAGCCCTGGAATGTGACACCATGGACCGCGGGTCCATTAACAATCAAGGAGACATGGGAGCTATCTCGCGACAATCAAACTCTCCTAGTACGGCGCGATTTTGATTATCAGAATGCACCGGGTTTAAAGGCCAGCCAAAAGGAGACCTACAGCAGGCGCACGGCCCTCGAGAGCGCATTGGCTGAAGCGAAGAATGCCTCAAAGCCTCGCTGCGCAGAGGCTCCGCCTGTTCGGCAGGAACGCCCTCTCAAGTACGATTCGGGAGCGATAATCGGAGATGCTACCTACTGGCAGGTCACTCACTGTGCGATGTTCACAGCTGATCTTTCAGGTGATTTCTTCAAGCACCTCGAGCGCAGACATACTCCCCGCGGAGACGAATTCCACAAAGACAGCCAGCTGGCTCTTACTTATCCCGACTTCGTCACGCTCGAAGTTGAACCCTCCGTTGGATCATGTGGCCGGATCCTCTACACCACCCTTCCCCTGGACTTTCGTGAACTCCGCTTCCATATTCGTTGGGCCGGAGCAACGATAAAAGACCTGGGTGAGGTGCCAGCAAATCTTCTCCGCGAAGCGTGGAAAGAATTTGGCGCCGCACGAGAGTTTTATCGCGTGAATCTTCCTTCCAAAGATGTGCCCTTGAGCGATGTCCTTCAAATCGAAATTCTCTCCAAATCCGGAGACCCGCTCGCGTGCATCAGTGGTCACATCTGACGCAAACCGCGAACCGCCAAGCTACTGAACCTCTGATCCGACAACACAGCCGAGGGCGGCTATGCCCCGTTGATCCAAATAATCCTGTCCGAAATCGAACGCCAACGGCTGATTCCGCCCAGCAGATCCTGTCCCACTCACCTGAATTCAATCACTTATCAACGTCGCTCATGGACGCGCAAGTGCATTTGGAATCCAGAATCAGTGTTTCTGTAACTGAAGGAGTTCCATGGACCGCTTTCTGCAGGACCTTCGCTATGCGCTGCGACAGCTAACAAAGTCGCCGGCCTTCACCGTGACCGCTCTGCTGACGCTCGCCTTAGGCATCGGCGCGAACACGGCGATTTATAGCCTGCTCGACCAGGTAATGCTCCGCAGCTTGCCGGTTCAAGATCCTGAGCAGTTGGTGATGCTCAAGAGCTCAGGAAGCGATCGCGGAAGAATCAGTGCCTATGGTGGAAGCAGCGATGATTACTTCTCTTATCCCATGTACCGCGATCTTCGGGACAAGAACTCCGTCTTCAGCGGCGTAGTAGCCACTGACCAGGTGCAAGTAGGAGTCCAGTGGCATAACCAGCCTGAACTCGTGCAAGGCGAGCTCGTGTCGGGAAATTATTTCGATGTGCTTGGAGTGAAGCCTGCCGTCGGACGCCTGCTCGTGCAATCCGACGATGAAGTGCAGGAGCGCAGTCCCGTCGTCGTGCTCAGCTACGGCTATTGGCAAAGAAGATTTGGTTCTGATCCGCGAGTCGTGAACGACACGATTCTGGTGAATAGCCATCCATTTACGGTTGTCGGCGTGGCTTCGCCGGGATTCAAAAGCTTTGTCGTAGGAGCCGCGCCTGATGTATTCGCTCCGATGATGATGAAGCCGCAGATCACTCCCGGTTGGAATGATCTCGACGAACGCCGTTCCCGCTGGCTGAACGCCATTGGGAGACTCAAACCCGGAATGACGCTCGCTCAAGCAGAGGCCGGCTTGGCTCCCTTGTGGCGTTCTCTGCGCGAGGAAGAACTGAAGGCAATCCCCAACGCCACACCCAAATTCCGTGAGGGCTTTGTTGCCAAGTCAAAACTCAGTCTTAGCGAAGCCGCACAAGGATTCTCGCCTGTGCGCGATCAGATCGGCACGCCGCTCGTGATTGTGATGGCGATGGTTGGGCTCGTTGTGCTGATCGCCTGCGCTAACGTCGCCAGCTTGCTTCTGGTACGTGCAGCCGGACGCGTTCGCGAAATGTCTGTGCGCTACGCCCTCGGAGCCTCGCGCATGCGAGTCGTCCAGCAGCTTGTAATCGAAGGCCTTGTGCTGGGCGTTGGCGGCGGAATAATAGGTTTGGCGATAGCCCCGTCAGTAACGCAACTGCTGCTTCGCAAGATCTGGACCGATTCGTCAGGGCAGATTCCCTTTTCGTCCTCCCCCGATATTCGAGTACTGGTGTTCAACTTCGGCCTGTCTGCAGCTGTAGGACTGCTGTTCAGTCTCGCACCTGCGCTTCAGTTCTGGCGTCCCGATCTGGTACAAACGCTAAAGCAACAGCTCACAACCGCGAGTGGAGGACAACTGAGGTTACGCCGCAGCTCGGTCGCGCTGCAGATGGGTCTCAGCCTGCTGCTTCTCTTTGGCGCGGGATTATTCGTTCGGACCCTACATAACTTGAGGAATGTTGACGTCGGCTTTGCCTCGGATCATCTACTGACGTTTGGCATCTCGCCGGGGTACGCAGGCTACAAGCTTGAGCAAAATCCCGATCTGTACAAGCGCATCGTCGACACGCTCAAAGGCCTTCCCGGAGTTCGCTCGGCCGCCGCCACGAGCGATCCTGAGCTGGCAGGCAACGACAGCATGAGCAGCATCGGTATCCCCGGCTACACTCCGGGCGAGAACGAACGGATGGCCGTCGAATGGGCCGAAATCAGCCCCGGCTATTTCGATACTCTCAAGCTGCCCTCCGTAATCGGCAGAGACATTAGTGATCAGGATCATGCTGGCACAACAAAGGTCGCTGTTGTAAACGAGACCTTCGCCCGCCGCTATTTCGGAGGGCCGGACAAAGCCGTCGGACATAACTTCGCCCGCGGCGGAGCACCCGAGGACAAGCCTGAATTTCAAGTCATTGGCGTGGTGCGCGACGCAAAGCACCGCAATCTTCGCGACGAGATCGGCCCGACAGTTTATATCCCGTACACGCAGGTTGATCCCAAAAGGGGCCTAACGTTCATGCAGTTCTATGTTCGAACCTGGCAAGCCCCCGAAGAGGCGACGAATACGATCCGAACCGCCATGCAGAGCCTTGACTCAAAATTGGTCGTCGATTCTCTGCTGACGGTGGATCGGCAAATCAACAACAACGTCACGAATGAAAGCATTGTTGCCTTCCTCGCCGTGAGCTTTGGAGTTCTAGCGACCTTCCTCGCTGCAATTGGACTCTACGGAGTCCTTGCCTTCTCCACCGCGCAACGCACCCGTGAGATCGGGATTCGCATGGCCCTTGGCGCCAGCCGAAGCTCGGTGGTGCAAATGGTTTTGCGCGAAGTGCTGTGGCTCGCCGGCATCAGCGTCGCAATCGCCGTACCCTCGGCTGTGCTGCTAGCGAGATACTTGCGCAGTCAGTTGTATGGTGTCTCCAACACCGACCCACTCACGCTGGTAGCCGTTGTTGTAGTCATTGCTGCCGTCGCCATGCTCGCAGCAATGCTGCCCGCGCGCCGCGCGGCCGGCGTGAATCCAACAAAAGCGCTAAGGTATGAATAGATTTCAGGGCTTACTGAAGCGGGAATATGACCCAGAAGAAGCCTGGCCTTGGAGCAGCAGCCGTGAAATCGTCTTCCCAGATGATCATGCCAGCACTTTACGCCCGCTCCCTCTGCAAAGCCAGATAACCCGCGTAATAGCCGTAATTCCTTTCTGTGCACAGCGGTAACCGTCGCCTTGAGCGTGGTCGCTGCCAATCGGCAGCTATAGGGACGAGTCCCGCATTACCGAGGAAACGTTACTCCGGTACATTGCGGATCTACGTCCTTGGATTAATACTGTCCCCGGTAGCAGCGATCCCGGCTTTGGACCAGAATAGAACTCGCCGCTGGGACGAGATTCAGAATGAGGGCGACGAGCCTGTGAGCGATATCGACAACCCGCCAACATCGAGCCGCAGGACGACGCGAAGAGCCAAGATCATGCTCGATCTTCTGTCGCTGTTCATTACGCTAGCCTGCCTTGGATTTGCTTTGTACAGAAGCTGGCGATAAACGCCTTCTCGCCTGACAAAATGGTAGCCCTGGGGTGACTCGAACACCCGACCAACGGTTTAGGAAACCGCTGCTCTATCCATCTGAGCTACAGGGCCATGGCCACGCTTTTCCTCAGTTTACCGCAGACCGTTTTGCGCTACGACCACGTCGCAGCATCCGTTTGCTCTGCTGCCCGATGCATGCTGCATCCGCAGCTCCTAACGTGCGATAACATTGGCGGCACTTTCTCTCGGACCTATGAAGCGGCGTGTCCTGACCTACGGCTTAGTCGGTGGAGTCCTCATTGCCTTGCTGAAATGGACCGAGTATCGATTCCTGGTCATCGAACATTCCCTCGAAATCTATGGTGGACTCGTCGCGGCAACCTTTGCGGTACTGGGTATCTGGCTCGGTCTTAAGCTGACACGAACCAATGAGACGATCGTCGTGAAGGAGGTCCCTGTCCCAATCACCCAACCATTCATTCCAGACGAAACAAAACGAGAGCGCCTCGGAATCACTCGCCGCGAGCTTGAGATCCTCGAGTTGATCGCTCACGGCCTGAGCAACCGAGAGATAGCAGAGAAGCTCTACGTGAGCGAGAACACGGTGAAGACTCACTCCAGCCGCGTTCTCGACAAATTAGGCGCCAAGCGCCGAACGCAGGCGGTGCAGCTCGGCAAGGAACTTGGACTACTCCCCTGATCGACTCACCCAAACGAATGATTTTTCTTCCCCGAAGCCAAAATCACCCGAAAGAATGACGACAGAAACCCTGCCCCGCACGGTATGTTGCACCCGCATTTCAAATTTCACTCCCAGGAGACATAGATGAAAAAGACCATCCTGACCTTCGGGCTCATTTCCGGCGCGATTTCCTCAGTAATGATGATCGCCACCGTGCCCTTAGCCAAACACGGCTCCGGCTCCCTTGTGCTCGGCTACACGACGATTGTGCTCTCGTTCTTGCTGGTGTTCTTCGGCATCCGCTCATACCGCGACAACAAAGGCAACGGCCAAATCAACTTCGGAAAGGCCTTCGCGGTCGGCATCTCCATCACGCTGATTTCGTGTTTGTGTTACGTGGTCACCTGGGAGATTCTTTATTTCAACTTCTTTCCCGACTTCGCAGACAAATACGCCGCTCATGTAATCGAAAAGGCCAAGGCCTCAGGCGCGAGCGATGCCGCCGTCCAGGCGAAGATTCAGGATATGAACAAGTTCAAGGAGCAATACAAGAATCCGCTCTTCAACGTCGCAATGACGTTCATCGAACCCTTTCCTGTCGGACTTCTCATCACACTGATCTCCGCTGCGGTTCTTAGGAAAAAACCGCAAGCGACACAGGGGTCCTTGGCCACTTCGTCGTGAGTGTCCCTGCCAGTCGAAACGGAGCGCCGGGCGCCGTCGCCCGGCGAAGTCGTCTATCATCGGCAATACCGCTGTCACAACTTCACAATCCTCTCGAGGAGGAACATGCACCGGTTCCTTGCCTTTTGCCTGCTGGCGTTGTCCGCGGATGTGTACTCGCAGTCCAGCCAAACCTACACGTTGCCGGCGACGCCGAAGACCGTCGCGTGGGGCTATTACGACGCGACTGCAACTCCTGTTCTGCACATCAAATCCGGCGATACAGTTACGTTCGAGACATTGATCACGAATAGTCCGACTGGTCTGGAGAAAGCCGGCGTACTTCCCGATCAAGTGCAGCAGAATCTGCGCGACATCTACAAGGAGATCACGACTCACGGTCCCGGCGGTCACATCCTCAACGGCCCGGTCTACATCGACGGAGCCGAGCGCGGCGATACACTGGAAATCCACATGCAAAAGATCGACCTCGCAATTCCCTACGCATACAACGGCTTCCGCTTCGGCGCAGGATTCCTCACGCAGGACTTCCCTTACGCCCGCACAAAGATCATCCCGCTCGATCGTCAGCGAATGATCGCCAGCTTCGCTCCAGGAATTGATATTCCGCTGCATCCCTTCTTTGGCAGCATGGGGGTGGCTCCTCCCGAAGCCTACGGACGCATCAGCAGCGCGCCGCCCGGCATCCACGGCGGCAACATGGACAACAAGGAACTCGTAACCGGCACCACGCTCTATCTGCCGGTTCACGTGCGAGGAGCGTTGTTCGAGATCGGCGATGGTCACGCTGGACAAGGCAACGGTGAAGTCGATATCACCGCGCTCGAGACTTCCCTAACGGGCACGCTGCAATTCATCGTCCGTAAGGACACGAAGGTCACGTATCCGCGCGCCGAGACGCCCACGCATTACATCAGCATGGGATTCGACGATGACCTAAGCGAGGCCACGCGCATTGCCGTGCGACAGATGATCGACTTTCTTGTAGCTGAGAAACACCTCAGTCGCGACGATGCCTACATGCTCACAAGCGTGGCAGGAGATGCAGACATCACCGAGCTGGTAGACGGAAACAAAGGCGTGCACGTGATGATGCCGAAAAACATCTTCAGCACCACACGGCACTAGTGAACCACCTGCGGTAGCGGGTGGTGGTTTTGGTTTTGACGTCAGCGCCGAAGTGGCACCCAACACCTGTTGGCTGGGTACCCTTTAGCTTTGGATTCAATTCAGGTACGCGTTCCAGCCTCGTACCAGTTCGTTAAGGCCGAGCTTCGTAAACAAGGTTGAACGGAGTTTCCGCAGCGCGACGAAACCTGCTGAATCCCGCGGAAGTAACAACCTCCCGAATGCGCGCCTCGCCTGCCTGAGCGCCCAGGCACAACGCGACTTCCTGCGATCGTGAGGAAGGTGTGCAGAGCAGCGTTGAAAACCCGTAATACACTCGACCGACAGGATTCAGATTGTCCTTCAACTGGTCATTCGCAAAGGGCTCAACGATCATCCACGTTCCATCCTTCGCGAGCGACTGACGGACGTGCGCAGACGCTCCGACGGGGTCGCCCATATCGTGCAGGCAATCGAAGAAGGCGACGAGGTCGTAGTCCTTGCCCGGAAATTCCTTTGCCTTGGTTAGTTCGAAGCTAACCCGATCCGCAATGCCGTCGCGCTTGGCATACTCGCGGGCAGCTTCAATCGACTTGTCGTGATAATCAAAGCCGAAGAATTGAGATTTCGGAAATGCTTTCGCCAACAGCAAGGTCGAAGCACCTTTTCCGCATCCAACGTCGGCGACTCGCGCTCCGGCTTCGAGTTTCTTCTTGACATCGTGCAGCGCAGGAATCCATTCGCTTACGAGGTGTGTTGCATACCCGGGACGAAAGAACTTCTCACATCCGTGAAAGACGCCGTCTACGTGCTCGTGCCATCCCATTCCCTTCCCACTACGGAACGACTCGGTGATACGTGGAACAGCGGCGAGCGAGCCTAAAGCCATCTCGAATGCGCCGGGCAAATACGCCGGGCTGTCCTCATTGGCCAGCGTGAACGCTTGTTCTTCGCTGAGGCTGAATTTCTTGTTCTTGTCATCGTAAGCGACGTATCCACCTGCGGCTTGTGAAGAAAGCCATTCGCGCACGTAACGTTCATCGGTCTTCGTCGCGGCGGCAAGCTCGGCTGGCGTCATCGGGCGAGCCGCGAGTGCTTTGTATAGTCCAAGCTTTTCGCCAATGACGACCATGCCGGCGTGAACCGAGGCGCCCAGATCGGTGACGAATTGACCGATGAAGGCATTCAATTTGTTCATGTCAAGAACGGGAACCTGTGCTGTACTCATTTCCAGTCTTCTCCTTGTTGGGATCAATTGATCCCCATTACCGCCATTGCTGGCAACTTCATCAGAAACGGCTGGCAAGCGGTCCTAGCCGCTACGAATGTGACTATGTCAGTTTTATCCCGCGTAGTACTTATCCGCGCGTCTGGCAAAGTTGATTTGCCCGCGCTATTGTGGGATCGTTTGTTCGAAAGTCCTGAAACTTTAGCCGGGAATCCGAGTCGAAAGCCCTATGGATGCTCTCTCAGAAATCCTGCATTCAGTGAAGCTCGAGGGTGCGGCGTATCTGAATGCCGAGTTCACGGCTCCGTGGGGTGTCCGTTCGCCGTCTGCGTGTGAACTCTCGGCGTTTCTGCGCAAGGGACAAAAGCACCTCATCATTTTTCACCTCCTCACGGAGGGACGAGCTCGTACCAGAATTGAGAACGGCAGCGAAAATCTCGACCTGATTGCCGGGGACATCGTGGTCTTTCCACACGGAGACCCGCACATCATCTTCAACGGCTCACCTGCGAGCATCGTCGACAACTCCGCGCACTTGGAAGAAGTGTTCTCGCAAGGAATGTCTCTCAGACACGAAGGCGGAGGAGGCGAGAGCACATTCTTTGTGTGCGGGTACATGGAGTGCGATCGCGAGCTGAGCAAGATTTTTCTTGGTGGACTGCCGCCAGTGTTCAAAGTGAACATCAGGAACGACTCGGCAGGGCAATGGCTGGAAAACTCCATCAAATTCTCAGCCAACGAAGCGGGCGTACACCGAGCGGGCAGCGACGCGGTACTGGCAAGGCTTTCCGAAGCGCTCTTCGTGGAAACCATGCGACGTTACATGGCGGAGCTGCCTTCGCAACACACTGGCTGGCTCGCAGGGGCGCGTGATCCCGGAGTGGGAGCGGCCTTGGCACATTTGCATCGTGCTCCCGAATATTCCTGGACGGTCGCGAATCTCGCACAGCAGGTAGGAGTATCGCGGTCCGTGCTGGCGGAGCGGTTTAGACATTATTTGGGCGAGCCTCCAATGACTTATCTCGCGCGATGGAGGCTGCAGCTCGGAGCCCGGATGCTGACTGCAACCAGCTACAGCGTGGCACGAATTTCGGGAGACGTAGGCTACGAATCCGAGCCTGCCTTCAATCGCGCCTTCAAGCGCGAGTTCGGAGCTCCTCCAGCCCGCTTTCGAATGCGGGCAAGATCAGCGCAAAGAGCAGCGAGCGTGTAGTAGGGGAGTCTGCGAGCTTTCCAGAAGCGCCATTAGCAATCTGGAGCAGGATGATCGGGCCTTGACCGATACAATTTCACTCGAACTCCAGCACGACGATCTCGGGATTCGATCCGAGCCGCAGCGGTGGTCCCCATGTTCCCGCGCCGCTTGAGGTGAAGACCTGCATCTTCCCGATTCGGCTTAGACCATATACGAACTGCCGGTACATCCGACGCGCCATCCAGCTCCAGGGTATGAACTGGCCAAGGTGCGTGTGCCCGGATAGCTGCAGAGACACACCGGCAGCTTCTGCGACCTCGGGATGGTCGGGGGCATGAGTCAGCAGAATACTGGGGCGATTGCGGTCCAGGCCGATGGCGTGGAGCACTGAGGCAAACCGGCTGTGCTGCACGGCGTTCCGGTATGGGACGCCGATAATTTGCAAGCCGTCCACGTCCACCTTCTCATTGCTGAGTACGCGGACTCCGGATGCGGCAACCGCATCCAGATATTTGCTGTCGTCTCCAAACTGCTCATGATTTCCTGCGACGAAATACACGCCCTGGGGCGCCGCGAGCTCCTTCAATGGTTCCGCCGCTTGCCGCACGTCGATGGCGGTGCCGTCGTATAAATCGCCGGCGATAAAAATCGCGTCCGGCTCTTCCTTCAGGATTTTCGCAACCATACGCCGTAGAAAGCTGCCGTTGCGCACGTGCCCAAGGTGCAAATCGCTGATCAGCGCCGCTCTTCGTCCGCGCCACGCCGCCGGCAGGTTCGCGAGTCGTACGGTGGTTCGCGTAATGCGCGTCCAGCTTGCATTGAAAACTCCGTAGAGTCCAACCGCTATGGCAGCACCGAACAGCACTTCCACGATGCGATGAAAGTTCACATCGAGCCCGGCCAGCCGCGTGACTCCGAAAACAATCCAGGAGCCGCCCGCCCCGAGGAAGAGAAAGCTCAACAGGCCGAGCCATACCGCAGAAGCCTTATACAAAGCGCGCAAAACAGCATTGGTGTAGCGAAAGGCGAGTAGCGAGGTGGCCACAAAGCTCACGGACAAAAGGCCAAGGACCAGCTTGATCCAGAATGCTCCGGAAACGTCGCCGGCCTCGGGCGAAAATGTCCACGTCTCATAGAGGAAAAAATGTGCCAAGAACAGAATGGACTGAATGACTGCAATGAAACCGATCAGTTGCTTTCGTGACGGCATGGTTGGATTAGCTCCGAGTCCGATTATTGAAATGAAGCGTGAGAATTCCTTTCGCGTTTCAAGCGGTCGGGGCAGCGGATTTCCGCCGCTGCTCCTCTTTGAGTCTTTTCGTCCTGAGTATACCGAATATCCACTTCTGGTATACTCAGTACAGCAGGTTGGATGGACTGTCCGTGAGAAGGATTCACAAAAAAATCGAGGAAGGTGCGCAACGCAGGTCAGTGAAGCCAACTGCCGTCCTGCTGGCAGGGTTGGAGCTGTTCGCAAAGTACGGATACCGCAAGACTTCCATCGACGACATTGCCAGCGCGGCACAGGTGGCTAAACGCACCGTCTATCTTCACTTTGAGAATAAGGCCGCGGTCTTTCTGGCGATCCTCGACTATCTCGGCGAGCAGGTGCGACAGAGATGCGCCTCCGCCGAGCGCCAAGGTGGCGCAGCAGTGGATCAGCTTACCGCATTGCTCGATGCGTACTTTGGAATGGCCTTCGAGGTCTTCAGCAAGTCCGAGTATATGCCCGAACTGGAAGAAACCGTCTCAAAGCTGGCGAAGTCGAAAGTCAACGAGATGAGCGCGGAGTACGAAAAGCTGCTCGCCAAATTTTTTCGATCGCTCGAGAAGACAGGTGAGATTGCAGGACCGCCGCCGGGGCTCACAGCAGAGCAGATGGTCCGCGTCGTGATCCGCGCAGCAGAGGGAGCCAAACGCGACCCAATGATCCAAGGCGACCGAAAAGCCCTCCAACGAAGCTTCCGGGAACTAGCGACGCTAACGATTGCCGCCGTGAAAAAGTGATCGAATCGACCCCAAAGGCCCCTGGGAGTTTGCCTACCTTCTAGACTGAACCATTCAGTGCGCACGAACGCGCAGAAATAGCGTTACTCCTACCGGATGAGAGCCGTAAGCAGTTCTTAAGACTTCTGGTACGCCGTACCAGGTGAACTGTCCACCGATAGCGGTTGACAGGTGTGGGATGTTGCCAATCTCGCGATCGTAACCCACTGTGTATGCCTGCACGCGGGTAAAGAAGCGCTCATGGAACCCTGGGGGAAATGGATTCTCGCCTAAAAGCAGTTCGTTCGTGCGATCGACATTTTCGATACGGGTCCAGGCTGAGTTTTTGTTCATAAACCGCACAGTGGATTCCAGCAGATAGCCGTTGCCTACGTTGCCGTCTTCCAGGCTTTGGTTTCTGCCCCAGAGCAGCGTTGAAACCCAGTTCCCGTTATGAAATGGGCGGTTATACATTACGGACGCAGTCATGCGTCTTACGTCTTCGTCGGGAGCCAGTTCTTCCGGGCTGTGCAGTTGTCCGATGGAGTACTGGGCGCTCCAGTTCTGTTTTGGATTTACGGTGACTCGGGTAGACCACGAGTCGATACTGCCAGTGTCGATGTTCCAGCGAAACTCGTCGGGCTCTCGGCCGTGGAATCCGGAGGCCTCCAGCCTGATCGCGCGATGCGTGATGCCGACTGTGATTACGTCGTCGGCTATGTGGGTTGAGTCCTGAAGATGATGCCCCAGCGCTGCTACTGGATTTTCTGCTGCTGACGGGCGGTGAGGATAGGCAACCGGTCCGAGCGCTGGATCGCCAACCGGCGCTGCGTAGAACGACAGCAGGGTCTTCTCACCAATTCGATAGTCGTACATGGCGGCGAGTTCCATGAAGAAGTCATGCGGATGCTGTCCGTCGACGATCGCCTTGCCGAACGCCGTCTCTCCCTGCTGGAACAGCAATGGATACTGCCGCTGTGAAACCGTCGCAGGCTCAAAGCTGAGCATGGTGCGAAAGGTGATTGTTCCGTTCCCTAGTTCGCGCTCAGCCATCGGCATGATCCAGTTTGTCGAGAAGAACTTGTCACGTCCACGCGGGCCGGTTTGCTGCGTGTCGCTCAGGAAGGCCACGCCGTGGAACATCAACATCCAGTTGTGCCTCATGGTCATGATCATGTCGTTCGGAGTCGAGTTTGGCTCGGCGTCGGTGCCGGCCGTGGCGTGATGCTGGATGAGCTGAAGCAGCGAGTCAGACTGCATGTTCATCATGTTGTGATCGTCGTGCATGTGGTGCATGTCGTGATCTGACTCACCCTGCTGTGACGTTTCCATGCCGGAATCTTGAGCTTCAGAGCGCATCACTGCGCTCCCGATGAGCGCAAGAGCTAACACAATTCTTCGCACTTTCCCTCCGTGCAGACTTTGATCGTTTGAGAAGCGCATGCCTCGGGTTTTGCATCTTGTGGCACCGGCACCCTCGCTGTGTTGGCTTTGGGCAGAGCCACAGCCTTGGGCGGCTGTGCCACACAGCAAGGCGATTGCCGCCAGGCGCGCAACGGATCAGGAGGAATGTTGGCTAAATTCGGAGGGGACCTGAGGCCGGTGGACCGGAATCATTGAATTCCGGTAGTGGGTGTTGCTTCGAATCGATCTGGGAAATGTAGGGAATTGGGATGGCAACTGCTACGAGTGGAGCGGCTGAAGGCTCCACAGAAGCAGACGGCAGAGCGCGATTATGTCCCAGGGTACAGCAGTCGTGATTCGAGTGATGATGGCCAACAGGCAGTGGCATCGAACTGTCCTGGTGGCAAGGCGCCGGAATACCTCCTGTCACGGCCGATGCCGGCAACAACAGCGCAGCGTTCAGGAACGCCAAACTCAAAGACATGAGTCCAACTACTGCGATGGAGCGGAGGTTAGGCACCTGAGAGAATCATGCATCCAGCGGAGCCGGAATGCAAACGCGCGAGCGCGAATGCGCAGAAACTATTCGTTATTTCATTTCCTTGATGTATTTAGCGAGCTCTCGAATCTCTGCTGCTGTTAACGTTCCCCCGAAGGGAGGCATTTCTTTCTTGCCCTTAGCGATCACTCTTGCCAGTGCTGAAGCTGGGGTTTTGATCACTACGGGATCCTTAAAGCTCTTGGCCCCGAGACTCTTGCCGAGGTCCGAGGTACGTCCTGAAGGTCCGTGACATCCCTCGCAGTTGGCTTTGTACAGATCCTGCGGCTTTTCGGCTGCGAAGCAGGCGATCGCAGATAGTGCAACCATGACGACGGAGCCGACGCGGATTCCAAGCTCCAACGCTTTCTTCCATTGCAAGTGCCTCAGCATGACTCAATGTAAACACAGAAGGCCGACAGCGCGCGTGTGCGCGCCCAAGCCTAAGAGGGGCTAGGAATCTCTACCTGGCTGCACTAACTGCCTTAACCCACTGGACTGGTGCAAAAGGCGCAGCGTTTGGCGGCGATGGGAATTTCGCTCAGGCACTCCGGGCACTTCTTTGTCGTAGGATCTGGAGGCGCCATCCCTCGGTTTTTGCGCTCAGTGTAGGCATTAACCGGCGCTACCACGAAGAAGTACACAGCCGCCGCAATCATGACGAACGCAATCACCGCGTTCAGAAATGCTCCGTACATGATCTTGCTGTTGTTGATCGTGACGCTGAGTTCTGAAAAGTCGGGCTTGCCGCCGACCGCCGCGATTAATGGTGTGAAGACATTGGTCACGAGCGACGTGATAACCGCGCCAAAAGCTGCGCCAATCACAACCGCGACTGCTAAATCGACAACATTTCCGCGCAAGAGAAACTTTTTGAAACCCTGCAACATGCGTGCCTCCCGGATAGCGGCGGCAGCATAACAGAAAAAGCCACCCGAGTTGGGTGGCTTGTCCGGATATAGAAAACTCTAGACGTTCGTATGACCGCTGGCTGAAATGAGCAGCTCGCGAAGACGAGCAGCCTGCGTCTGTTCAGTAGTGGTGTCGTTCAGGTACTCGATTCCGTACGAGTATCCGCGGCGATTCCGCACCTCAGCCTTCACCCGCAGTGGCTGTCCAGAGTACGCGGGAGTGAATTCGATCTCGACGATATCGCCGATGCGCAGCTCGACTCCGGCGAAGACGGCCAGTCCTCCGTCACTCATGTCGCGTCCACGCGCCTCGACGATCTTGGCTGTGTGCAGAGAGTTCCAGAAGATCAAGCGAATCGGGATATCGATCTTGTGCCGCTCCCAGCGTCGCTTGCGCGCAAAGCCGATGGAGGGTTGAGGAGAGAAGGCAGTGGCCATGCCGTGATAATAACGACGGTCCGGATTTCATCGAAGATTACTAAAGGCACAGCTTGGTAACGCCTCGCACGAATTCGCGGCAGTACGTTGCATGCCGCTCAAAACAGAGAACTTCGTGCAGGGCATTTCCACAGCTAGAGTCACGGTAAATTGCTCGCACATTCCTCAGTTTCTTCCTACTCTCTTCGCCACGTTACTTTCCCAGAACTTCGTCTCAAGTTGAGTAGCCTCGGAGCTGCACCATTAACGGTTAACGCTGAAGCAGCGCCCTTTGCAGCAGTTCCCTTCTGCTTGTCGGCAGTCTGTACTGCGTGAGTACTTCGTGAAGGGCGCGCTTCGGCAACTTGGCTGCGATTCTTAAGGCCAGTGAATCGCTGGCCTCCGGCCGTCGAAGAATCCCAATTTGGATTTCCCGCCGCACGGACCACTTTGAGTGCGCAGCCAACATTGCCAGGAGAGGAGCCGGGATCTCGGATCTGGCCAGCGACTTGACGATGCTAGCTTCAGTTATCCGAGGATTCTGCAGTGCGGCTTCAATCACGGACGGCTCGCGGTGCAGCAAGAGAGCTCCGGCCACCTTAGGCGATGCCCGACGGGCCAACGTAATCCGTTCTCCGAGAGAGAGGGTTCCCAGTTTGGCAACTAAAACTTCTTCGGCGACTCGCTTCACATCCGCGAGAACGGATGGGCCCAACGCAACCTGCATCAGCTCAAATGTGAATAGGCGCCGCAGCAGCGGCAATGAGATGTGTCGCGGAGTGTACTGATGCTCAGCCACACTGACCAACACTTTGCGTTGCTTGATCACTGAATGATTACGAGCAATCGCCTCGAGAACTGAGGCTTGTAGGTCACGCCGGCGAAGAATGGTCAAAGCCAGGTCTTCGGTCAAAGCACTGTGCTTTGCCGCGGCGAGGAGATCCTCGACAAAGGGGCTCGCGATCAGCTCTTCGATCCTTGCCTCGGGATTGGTAACCGATAACGGTAGTACTTTTCCCGAAACTGGACGAGATTTTCCATGCTGAACCAATTAGCTTCGTACCTAGCAGCTGGCCAGAGCTTCAATCTTCACTTGAGCGGGTTGAGCTATCGAAGCTTGGGAAAACGAGCAAAATCACGGTCGACGGTATGCAGCACACCGCCAACTTCGATCGTGAGAGCGGCCAGCTGAGCGTCCATGATGAGGGGACCTTGCGCCTGTCCCTCGAGAATCATCTGCTGAAACAGTGACCAATGGCTATCCCCTGGAGACAATCTCTGAACGTTTGGTTGTGAAAACCATTGTTCGATCACTGTGATGGCCTCCTTCGCGGTGAATCGCTCACCCGGAAGTCTGGAGTTAGTCATGATGCGCAGAAAGGCCGAGACTGTTTGCCAAGGTATGCCCACAGGCGTGTCCGAGGTGAGGGCGTTCTCCGGCCACTGTCGGGCTCTTGTGATGTAAAGACGTGCTGTCATAGGCGTAAAGCAGGATATTCGCGTCGAGGACGATCACCGATGTGTCGCACCTTCGATAGATTCCAGGAGCTCCCCTACGTTGTCATAGCTCAAACCTGCCGGGAGCTCCGCCTTTCTTGCAGTCACGCGAAACGGCTTTTTAGCCCGTGGTTTGGAGCTGGTCAACCCAAGTCGGAGGAAGTGGTTAACAGCAGCCTTAAGAGAAAAACCCGACTGTCGCATCTCTTTCTTTAAGAGCCGCACGACATCGTCATCTACGGTCAATGTAGTTCGCACATCATGATGATCGCCCAAAGAGCATCAAGATGTCGACAAAACTCCTAGTTTCTTTGGCGCGCCATGGAAAGGGCTCCCATAACGGGATGCACAGGTTCCAGATTGACGGTAATGCCGGAACGCTCGGTGCGGACTAGCTCGGCAAACCTTTCCCTGATTTGCGGAGAATGAACAAATACACCGCCGGTGATCGCAACTGTGACCTTTGACGACTCACGCCAGAGTTTGCGCACAACCACGCACGCCAATTGGGCCAGCTCATTGGCTGCCGACGTCAGGATCTCACCAGCTAATTTGTCGCCGCTATTCGCAGACTGAAGGACTGCGGGAAGCAAGGATGAAAAATCCGGGGGCGGGTTCGAGTTTGCCATCGAAACCAGATCTTCGATCGTCTTGAGATCCCACGCCTTCATTACTGCATCGAGCAGACTCGTCTTCTGCTTTCCGTCGTAAGCATGCATCGCGTAAGACACGGCTCGACGGCCGATCCAGAAGCCGGAGCCTTCGTCGGAGATCATTGGCCCCCATCCGCCGGCCCGACCTGACTCGCTCCGATCGTTAATGCCCAAGACGTTGGATCCGGTTCCGGCAATTACCAGCACCCCGGGACTATCGCCAAACGCTGCCCGGTGAGCGATCAGGGCGTCGTTAACGACCTGGACTTCTCCGGCCACAAGCTGCTTCAGGACGCCGTAGGTCCAATCGGTGACTTCAGGAATGCTGGAGCCGGCAATGCCTATGCAAGTGCGCGTAATTTGACGCTGCGTAATCTTTGCCGACTTGCAGGCTTCCGCGATCGCGGCCTCGAGAGCCTTACCGGCAGCATCCTCCCCGACTTTCTTGATCTTGATCGTGCTGCCGACGCCCTCTCCCAGAACCCGTTTCTCGTCTCCGATTACGCATTCCGTCTTGGTTCCGCCGCCGTCGATTCCCAGGAAGAAACTCACGCACTTAGTTCTACCACGCGCACTTAGGAGATTTCCGATTCAGGGTAACCGCCGAAGGTGACCTAAAAGTTGTTACCGTATTGGTCGCAAAATCGGGCGAAATCTTTGTTGCTTTTCTCACAATGCTGGGTAATGATGCGCACTACACCCCCACCAAAATCATTAACTAGTAGGTAACAAGTCGAAATGAAGGATATTTACGAGCTGATTCGTCACAAAGAAGCCGATTTGGAACGCATCCAGCGTGAAATAGACGCCCTACGATTGAGTGCCAAACTGCTGGAGGAAAGCGGACGAACCCCTACTGTTGCAGCAGCCGCAGCCTCGGCCGCCACGACGATTTACAGCCCCACGACGCCGAAGCCGTCACAGCCCACAGCCACCCCCGCCGCTTGGGCTTCTGCGAAGCAATTTCCATAGATTCGCTGAGGAAGGTACATGGGTACACCTGCGATCCCAGCCAGGCGTGAGGAAGCTTCGGGAATTGATCAGCGGCAATCGGCTCGGAAGACCGTCTCCGAGCCGATCGCGGTTGAATTGCAGCCCGGGCGCGAGGTCCGGATACAAGATGTCGGCGAAGGCGGCTTAAGCATTTCTTGCACTTCGCCACTTGAGTTAGGCACCGACACTGCCATCCGATTTGAGCTTCCGGAAGCCGATTCCGTGATCGATGCGTCCGGAGTAGTCGCGTGGAGTGATGAATCCGGCCGGGCCGGAGTTCGCTTCACCCGGATCGAACCCGATTCCACTGCCGCTCTCCGTAGATGGCTTGATTCAGGCGCCACCGCCCACGCGTCACAATCGGACGCGGCAGTCCACGACAATGATCTCGCCGCCAAAATTGCGTGCTTGCGCGAAGTTGCCGACTTGCAGGCGATTATCTCATCGGAAGAGCTGGAAACTGAGGCGGCGCTTGACCTGGTCGTACGGCGCATGGCCGAGCTCACACGTGCAACCGGAGCAGCAATTGCCTTACGCGACGGCGAAGATGTGTTTTGCAGGGCCAGTTTCGGCGACGCTCCCGACGTTGGCGTAAAGCTTTCCTCCAGTTCTTTGTCCGGGGAATGCCTTCGCTCAGGCGCACTCGTCATGCTTGAGGATTCTGAAAATGATCCGCGAGTGAACCCGGAAGTCTACCGGCAATTGAACTTCAGATCCTTGTTGATAATGCCGGTCACTGTAGGAACCGAAACCGTCGGCTTAGCCGAAGTGTTGTCGCCGAACCCGCATAACTTTGAGGGTGGCGACGTATTAGTAGTGAGCTTCCTCACCGACTTGATTGCCAGTATCGCCGCACCTCGGAGTGATAAGTCCACACCGGATTACGTCCGTTTTTCTGCACTGCCGGTATTGGAGCCGCTGCCAAGCGTTGATTCGGAATCATCAGCCCAGGCAATCGCATCTGCGCCGGCTCGACCTGAACCGCCAAAAGCCTCAGCTCCAGTGCCATCGGTTCGTATTTGGGCTACGGAACAACTAGTCCCAGCCAATCCGAAACGTCACGATGCAGAGAAGACTGTCGCTATCCAAATATCCGCGCGCGGCTTGCGGATTTCTGTTGTTGGCGTACTCTTGGGACTCGCGTTGCTGCTGCTTGGGTACTACTACTTTCGTCAGAGCCGGACATCCCCCAAGCCGGGCAATGGCACGCCATCCACTTCCTCGAACGTCAATCCGGTGGCTACGCCTTCGCCGTCAGTACTGTCTTCGAGCAGCGTAACTCCTTCGACTTCAGACACAACAGCCAAGCCTTCCCGAATTGCTCGTCCGGTTCCAACTTCCGCGACTCACGCCAATGGGCGCGCTCCAGTTGAGCTAGCCGTGATTCAAGGCCGGACCGTGAGCGTGACGCCAGCGCCTGAGTCCGTCGCGCCCGAGCTTTTGGCCATCAGCGCTCTCGATCCTACGAGAGGTTCGAATTCTCTAGCTGCATCGATCGCAGCGCCCAAGCCTACAACTCCAGAACTATCGCCCGCACAATCGTCGGGCGTGATCACGGGAAAGTTGATCAAGAGGGTATTACCACAGTATCCCGATATGGCACGCCGTGCCGGCGTCTCCGGAGACGTGGTAATGGCTGGAATCATCGGGACCGACGGAGCATTGCACAACCTGAAGGTCGTGAGTGGAAGTCCCCTGCTCCGCGAGGCCGCACTCCAAGCCGCGAAACAATGGCGATATTCGCCTTACTCGCTCGGCGGTAAGCCCGTCGAGGCTGAGACCCACATCACCGTGAGTTTCCACCAGTAGCCTTTCGTCGCATACAGCTCACTTAAGATTGCGGATCAGTCGCAGCAGTTCTCGCGCCTCACTCTTGGCCGGCTTTTCATCGGAAGCGAAATCCGCCGAGGATAGATCATCTGTGGCAACATGACAGTGGCTGCAACGCTGTCCCGAGCTCTTAGAGAATCCCTTCATGATCGGCAGAAGCTGAGCCTTAGTAATGTCGAGGGGCAAAACCTTCAAATTCGTGTACTTGTCCGGGATCACGGGAGGTTTCGGTTGTTCCTGACTGGAGCCTACACTGGCAAATCCCACAAAACTCACTAGGGCCAATACGACACCTAGCCATCGAATAGCCCAGCTATTCCTCATGGTCGTCTCCTCCACCACATAAGGGACTACACGTGACGCGCACAATTAGCAGCTTCGCGAATGCAATTGCAAGACGTTGGGGTGAATCGGGAGAGGATTGGGATGTGTGACGAGCAGGCCGGGAGCAGGCCACGCACGCGAATTCTTTTCGAGCGCGGGCGAAGAGTCTTCCTACCGAAACATTCGTTCAGCGCTGCTCCGAGCGATGTTGCTCTGCTCGTGGTCCACAGGACCCCCGTCGTTGCTGGCTTGCATCAAAAGGCGATCCTGCTTCACCGCATGCAAGTAGCTGACGAGTTGCGTATATTCGCGACGATCGGCCGGAGTCACGGCTGCGGTGTTGGCGACTGCAACCGCCCGCTCGGCCTCGGCGATGTACGGGTCGAAGACCGTGTCGGGCTCAGACTGAACCTGCTGTGCCTTCTCAATCTTCTCAAACGCAGTCTTTCCCATTAAGCGGAAGTTAGACGAAACGGTGGCGGCGCGCCCTGCCGGAGCCAGATGGATGGCCCCGTAATAGAACACCGGCGCGAGCATCATAACTAGAGAACACACTCGTACTTTCATGCTGAAATGATGTGCTTATCCAGCATGCGAGGGGTAATTACGCAGGTCACAAATATGGATTCAACTCAGAGAAAAGTAATCATTGGAAGTCACTACCTATTACTAACTGATAACTACTGGAGAAGACCGATCCGGCGCTCGATGGCTTGGAAGCGCTTATCGGAGTGTAAGTTCTGGAACTCGGGATATACGCTTAAGTACACCAAGTATTCATCGCGTGCCTGGTATGCCTTTTCGAGCCATGCGATCGCCGCCTCGTTGTCACCGAGTCCGTTATGGACAAGCGCGGTGTGCAACGGGGACACATACTGGTGTCCTTCCGCTATCTTCTGCAGCTGCTCCAGCACCTTCAGGGCGTCGAGCTTCCGTCGGCTGACCGCGTACGCGTATCCCAGCCAGGCTAGTTTGTCTTGTTGACCGCCTGAGTAGTCCCTGGCTTTTTCCAGCGCCGCAATTGCATCTGCGTTTCTTCCCTGCATGAGCAGAACGGGTCCCATACGTTCATAAACGTAGGGATGTTGCGGATCAATCTCAGCCGCCTTCTCGTACTGCTCGTTTGCCTGATCGAACCGTTTCATCAGCGCGAGCAATGATCCTTGATTCGCACGGCTGAACGACTCCATCGGACTGAGCTCCACCGCCTGCTTTGACTGAGCAAGAGCATCTTCGAATCGCCCCATACTCTTTAGGAATAATGCATAGATGTCGCGTAACGAGGCATCGTTAGGATTCAGTTGAATTGCACTCCTAAACTCCTTCTCCGCTTCGGTGAAGTTCCAGTCGTATCGCCACTCCACCCATCCCAGTTCGCGATGGGCAGTGGAGGAGTCTGGATCCAGTTCCAGGGCCTTAACCAGGAGAGAACGCGCAGCAGCGTAGGACAACTTGGGATCAGCAGCGCCCTGGCTCGCTAAGGCACGATTGGCGACGGCCATGGCGACATACGGAGGGGCATAGCCAGGATTAAGCCGAATCGCAGTCCTGAGATGCTCCATGTTGGCTTGCATTGTTTGCTTTCCCGGCATTTCCGATCGAAGCTTTGCTTTCAAATACGCGTCATAGCCTTCGCTATTCACCGGGCTCGCGACTGATAAGCGAGCCTCTTCTTGCGGACTCAACTGCACGCGAATCTCAGAAGCTATTTCCCGGGCAACTCGATTTTGCAAGGCAAGTACGTCTTTCAGGTTTCCGTCATAGCTATTCGACCAAAGGTGATCGCGCTTGCCGCGCTCGATCAGCTCGGCGGTGATCCGCACCTGGTCTCCGGAGCGTCTAACCGTTCCTTCCAGCAGGTAGTTTGCACCCAGCTCGCTGCTGATTTGATCCTCACTCTTGGAGGTCCCCTTGTACCTCGCCATCGATGCCCAGGCAATTACACCTAGACGGTCAGATGGCAGTCGTCCAAATTGGGAAATCATCTCAGCTGTTAGGCCATCGGCGAAGAAGTCCTGTCCTGGATCGTTGCTGAGATTCTGAAATGGCAGAACCGCCAACATAGCGCGGCCAACTGAAGTTGAGGGCGGAGCATTCTGCCTTCCAATGAAATAGGAAGTTGCCAGCAGTAGAACCAGCAGTCCCGCCACGGCAGCCAGCCAAATCTTCTGACGCGATCTCGGCAACAAGAGCTTGGGCGCCGCAGTCGCGGGCGTTACCTCAGCCGGTTCCGGTTTCTTAACTTCCTCTACTGGCGCAACCAGCCTGTATCCACCTTTGGGAATGGTCTGGATAAAGCGAGGATTCTTCTTGTCGTCATCAAAGACCTTACGGAGTTCAGAGATCGAGCGAGTAAGGACATCGTCCGTAACGAAGGTGTCCGCCCACACCGTCCGCATCAGCTTTTCCTTGGAGACCACATCCGGTGACTTCGCGAGGCACACCAATACCTGCATCACCTTCGGCTCGAGGTGAACCATCCTGCCGTTGTTGCGCAGGCTGTTGAGTTTCGGGGAGACAACCCACTCCTGGATCTGGAAGTTATCGTCCATCACACCTTCTAGACGCCAAGACTCCGCTGATTATGACGGCAGCATCGGGATTTAGTTTCCGAAGAAATTCCGAGGAAAACCCGAATCCAAGCATTCCTTCGCACATTCGTCAAAACTTGAGCTTGTCGTCAGGACTTCCTCCGCTTCCGACCCATAGCTTGCGACTCGCACCACTGGTGCGCAGTCTGCATGACACGGTCATTCTTGCTTTGCGTCTGCCTATCTATACCTGCATGCACTCAAACCGTTTCATTTGAATTGCACCAGGGCTTTCTGATTGTTTCCAAGTGTTCCGTTGGCAATCTACGGAATCTAACTGCTGTCATTGACACTGGAGTAACAGAGACGACTCTGGACCTCCGGGTAGCAAAGCGGCTATCACTGACGATGCGTCCGGATGCGGCCACCGTGGGCACCCGGAGCGCAAATGTCCAGGCAGTTTCGATCCCACGAATCGAATTTGGCCCGCTCCGCTCAGAAAGCCTTTCCGGAATAGCTGCCGACCTCTCTCCTTTGACGTATCGGATGGGAATTCGTCCCGACGTACTCATCGGCATGGACTTGCTTGGAACAAGCAAGTTCATCATCGATTACAAGGCGAAGACCATCACTTTTGGAGAGACTCCATTGCTCAAGCACTCCGCCAGGCTCCTTCCAGAGACACGCCTCGCGTTGCTCGATGCAACGGCGGACGCCAAAAGCCTGCGACTTCAGATTGACACTGGATTCAACGCAATCCTGATTTACGGTGGCAAGCTGCGAGCCTCGCCCTTGCAGGAGTTAGACTCTCACAGCGCCGCCTTTGGTCTTCGACTCAATGCTCAGCCGGCTTTTGTAGGAGAGTTACAAATCGGTGATTGGAAGGGCAAGCGTGTGACCGCATATGTAACCGACGAGGTACCTGCGGGTGCTCCTGGATTTGATGGACTGTTTGGACCAACCGCGCTGGGCATCCGGCGTCTCGCGTTTGATCTCGAGAGCCACATCATTACCTGGGAGTGACACTAAAGGGCGCAGCTCTCGACTGCAAACAACCAGATCGACGACCGCATCACTCGCGAACTACTCGCCGCCTTGGCTCACGAGCCACGCCTGCGGGTGGTCGGCTCCGGTACTCCCAAAATACAACCGGTACCCAGCACAAATGGCGCGACCGCAGCTCACGAAGTAACATCCAAGAGCGATGGCAACTAGTCGCATCGCGGCACTAAGCAATGCATCCGGGCCACACAGTTCTGGGATAAGAATTCGTGAAACCAATGCTGAGGATATTGAAGAGATCCTCCAGCACCGCAGGTTGATGTTCCTCGACATGGGACACCCCGAAGCTGTGCTGGATGTAATCGTGGAAAGTTGCCGACCAAATATCCAACGCTACCTCGCCGAAGGTTCGTATCGGGGATGGTTCGCAGTTACTGCTGAGGGACGGGTTGCCGCAGGAGTGGGCCTTCTCATCACCCCTCTCGTCAGCGGCCCCTTAGCTCCGGAGAACGTCAACCGAGCCTATCTGCTGAATGTCTACACCTATCCGGAATTCCGTAAGCGAGGCTTGGCACGCGAGCTGACGCAGGAGGCAATAGACTACTGCCGAGCCGAAGGGTTCAAGGTCCTATGGCTGCACGCCAGCAAGTACGGCAGGCCAATATACGAATCTATGGGATTCGAGGCCACAAATGAGATGAAACTCATTATTGACTGACACTCTCTGCAATGTGGGACAGCCGCCCTCGGCTGTGCCACAAAGCTCTCCTTTATCGCTTCCCCTGCAGCACCGCGAACTCGTCCTTGCGCCAGAGGATCTCGACCGAGAGTCCCGCCTTTTGCATGAGTTCCATTTCGGAATCCAAAGGTACGTACACGTCTTCGTGGGACCAGGCTTCCAGATATGCATCGGCTTCGGCCTCAGAATACGACTTCATCAGGTGGTGCCTCCATGCCTCGCGCTGGCGTCGCGCGAGCGTCACATTGCTGGCAGGCTGGCAATCCACGGTGACCACTCGCCCCCCTGGTTTTAGGACCTTCGCGATTCTCGTGTAGAGCACCGCTTTCGAACGGCGCGTCCGCACGTGATGGAGCGCGAAAGATGCGACCACAGCATCGCACTCGGGAATCTCCGCTCGCAGAAATGAACTGCAGATGAACTTTGCGCCGGACCGTAGCCGCTGCGCCGCAGCCTTCAAGACTTCAGCATCAGCGTCAATTCCAACAATCCTGGCCTGCGGTGCCATGCGCAAGCATCGCGCAGAGAGGGCTCCAGTCCCAATTCCCAGATCGACGATCACCTGAGCCCGCGGATCGATGGCCGACGCGGCAATATCCAACATCTCCTCATAGTGTGGAATGAAGGTTCGGATACGCGCGTCATATTCAGCGAGATCGATGCCGAGATGTGTGGCGACACTCATGTGTGCGCGTAGGCCAGCATCCAAGTGCGTTAGGCTCGAAGAGCGCCGTTCAAAAAGATACTGTCATCCCGAACTCCGCAACAGGATGTCAGCAATATCCAAGAAGCACAAGCGGAGTGAGGGATCTGCTGTTTGTCTCGGACGCCAACGCAGTCCAATCCAAATTTCGACCATAGACATGCCCATGCTGCGTCTGAAAACCCCTCACACCCGCCGCACATCTCCACTCCCCACTGCGTTTGCCGACTCCGCCTTCGACCACGAATCCTGATCCGATCCTCCATTCGCAACCGGTCGAGCCAACGTGCTCGCCTTCCGCGTTGTCGTATCGACCGCACGAATGAGCGTAGCGCGAATGCTGCCTGTCTCCAACTCGAGCAAGCCTTCCACAGTGCATCCCCCCGGCGTAGTGACTTCGCTCTTCAGAATCGCAGGATGCTGCCCTGTCTCCAGCACCATCGACGCCGCTCCAAGCGCCGCCTGCGCCGCGAGCGTAGTCGCGAGTTCGCGAGGCAAGCCTACGCGAATCCCCCCTTCAGCCAACGCTTCCAGGATGGTGTAGATGAATGCAGGACCACTGGCGGAGAGGCCGGTGACGGCATCCATCATCGATTCCTCAACTTCAGCGGTGAGTCCCATCAGAGCGAACAACTCTGAAGCTTGTGCCAAGTGCTCGGGACCAGCAAATCGCCCGGCACACAACGCTGTCATCCCCTTCCCAATTCGGCACGCTGTGTTTGGCATCGCGCGTACTACCGCCAGATGACGCCCCAGCGCCGACTCGATCGCCTGCGTAGTCACGGCACTTGCAATCGAGATGAGCAACGCGTCTTCGCGCAGCTCGGAGCGAATCTCCTGCAAAACACCACGGACATAAGTTGGCTTTACGCAAAGCAGGACCACGTCCGCATTACGGACCGCTGCCGAGTTATCGGTGGTGATCTTGATGCCGAGCTGTTTGCTCACGGTGGCAGCTCGATGCGCATGCTGCACCGTAGCGCGTATGTCGGCCAACCGCGAATCACCCGCTTTCGCGAGCGCAGCCAGAATGGCTCCGCCCATCTTCCCCGCTCCCAGCACCGCGACCGACTCGCGCCGGTTCCCGTTGGTTGCGCGGTTCTCTTCAATCGTCATAACTCTCTCCTTCCACTTCGTCTTCGAATCTTGGAGCCAAAAAAAGAAAAACCCACATCGCGTTCGCGATGTGGGTTCTGGTTGATGCCGAATTTATCTAATTACTAGGCGTCTTCCATGAAACCGCACCACCGCGCACACGCCGGAGGCGGGCACGGGATCGGCGGGTTGGAAGTCCGCAAGAACATTACCGTGCACTTTAGCTGGAAATCAGGTGAGATTGCAAGGATGAAGTGGTGCTTTGTCAACTTCAGTTGGGATGGTCGACGAAACTACCCTAAGCACTGTCATCCCTCGCGCCGCAGCGAGAATCCCTCCACGCCCAGACCTTGCCTTTGCGGCGCGGGGGATCTGCTGTTCCCTGAGGCAATAGGAATGGAGAGGTTGCGTAAACGCCGTATGAACACTGACTGAAACGCAGGTGGTGAACCTTGGTTACCACATCGAAGGAAAAACTGCGGAGGAGTCGAGCAGTCGCCGTTCTAGAATGGGACTGTTTCTAAACAGAAAGGCAAAAAGGGTGAGCCATTCCCTTGCCTGATTTGTCCAAGGGAGCAACATTGAAAAACTTTCGAACAAAGTGGATCGTATTTCTTGCCTGTCTGTTTCTGGCCATGGCGTTGTTGGCCTCTGTCGTGGTCGTGTATCACCTGCCACCACGGTTATTTGGACTCTTATACCTGCTACTGCTCGTGAGTGCATTCTTGGCAGCGAAGTATTTCGTAGTGAAGAGAGAAGATTCGCCCGAGCAACGCGTCGAACAAAGTAACGAGGGCCTTGTGGATGAAGCCACTCGGCAGCGACTCCGTCAAGGCTTACTCAGTGCTAAATACTTTCTTGCCTTGTTTACTTTGGGTTTCGTTGTTTTCATTGTTGAGCTTGTGACAGGCTCGCTGAACGTACCACTGTGGGCAGAGTTGGAATCCGCCCTTATTGGTCTCGTTTTTTGGTTCTGGGCGTTAAGGCAGGTGGTCCATTTTAGGAGAAGACTAGGCCAGTCACGAACGTAGGTACAACCATCGATTGCATTTCCGCGATTTGGGGTTGTAAAGCAAGTGCTCTAAGCCACTCCTGGCGCGCTTTTCATGCCCTGGTGGCGAGGCCGTGCCGACTTGTTCAGTAGTTGCTCTGCCGCCTCCTGCAACATGGTCAATTCGTGCTCGAGCCTCTCCACTAGCCCCGGCGCACTTTCCAAGTCACCACTCTTCCCCACCTGCTCCATCTCGGCCGCGAGTTCTTGCGCCGTTCCTGACGACAAATTTGCAATTGAACCTTTCAGGGCGTGACCGACCTGGCGTATCGCCTCAGCGTTCTTCCGCGCAACGGCCGTGTGCATTTCACGCAAGAGGCGGGCACTGTCGTCAATAAACAAGCGAAGCACTTCGGCCATCAACTCGCGATCGCCGCCAAGCCCCGCGAGCACCTTCCTTTCGTCGATCAATCGTGGAAGAGACGCAGCATGCTGGGTCTCTGCGGGATGCTTCGTTCCATCTTGGTCCTGTAGCTCGCTGAAAAGCTGCGCAATCGCATCCTGCAGGGCAGCCAGCCGAATGGGCTTCGAAACATAGCCATCCATCCCCGTGGCGAGGCAACGCTCACAGTCTTCAGCAGCCGCATGGGCAGTCAGCGCCAAAATAGGAAGTCGCGTCCCACTGACCTCTTCCCGTTCCCGGATAACTCGCGTCGCCTCTAATCCATCCATTTCGGGCATTTGGACGTCCATCACGATCAAATCGAAACCGACCGTCTCAGACTTGGAAACCGCCAATTTGCCATTGTTGACGATCGTGACCGTGTGTCCGAGCTTCTCCAGGAGACGGCTTTCCAATTTTTGGTTGACCGGATTGTCTTCGGCCAGCAGCACACGCAGGCTGCGTGTGGGAGAAAGTTTCTTCTTCCTTGGTTTTCGCGGCTGCTTGCTGATGGGCTCCGACGTTGAAGCGATGATCGCGTCAAAGAGCTCCGATTGCTTGATGGGCTTCACCAGGTATCCGGAGACCCCCACCTGTTGTGCCCGCTTCACGTCTTCGGAATGTCCGGCGGAGGTGAGCAGAATCGTCTTTAGTCCGGCAAAGCGCGGATCCCGGATGATCTGTTCCGCAAGCATGAACCCGTCAACATCGGGCATGTGACCGTCGAGTAAGGCCAGCGCGAACGGATCCTTCCAGGCGAGCGCAGCTTCCAGAGCAGCCATAGCTGCGGTTGCAGAATCGGCCGTGACCGGACGCATGTTCCAGCGCGTCAGCATCTCCTGCAGAATGCGACGATTGGTCTGATTGTCGTCGACGACTAATACAGGCAGCCGGCTGAGCATTCTTGCGGGCCCCATCATCGACCGCGCTGAGGCATCAGCACGTCCAAATTCAGCCACGAAATGGAAGGTGCTGCCCTTGCCCAGTTCACTTTCGACCCAAATCTTTCCCTGCATCAGTTCAACAAGTTGCGAGCAGATGGCCAGTCCCAAACCGGTACCGCCGAATCTCCTGGTCGTCGAACTGTCTGCCTGTGCGAAGGCCTCGAAGATCAAGGCTTGCTTGTCGGCGGGAATACCGATCCCGGTGTCCTTCACCGTGAAATGCAGGCGAACCGTGTCTTCGTCGAGCGACTCCGGCTCCACGCAAACTGCTATCTCTCCCTTTTCGGTAAATTTGATCGAATTCCCAATCAGGTTCAGCACAATCTGCCGCAGCCGTGCGCAATCGCCAACCAATATTTCGGGAATCTTGCCATTCACATGCGCGGTGAGTTCCAAACCGCGCTGATGAGCCCGTGGAGCCAGTACTCGGATGCTGTCCTCCAGGGTCGCACTCAAATTGAATGGAGCCTTCTCGAGGACCATCTTCTTAGCTTCGATTTTGGAGATGTCGAGGAGATCGTTGATCAGCAGCAACAACGCATCCGCTGAGCCCTTGATGGTTTCAAGATAGTCATGCTGCTCGCGGTTGAGCTTGGTATCGAGCGCCAGTTCTGTCATGCCGATGATGGCATTCATCGGAGTCCGAATCTCGTGGCTGATGTTGGCGAGGAATTCGCTCTTGGCCTTATCCGCTGCCTCGGCCCGCTGCTTAGCAGCTTCCAACTCCGCGGCGTGATCACGTAGCTCTCTCTCAGCTCTACGGCGCTCGATGAAGTGGCCAATCTCGCCGCCCACCGTGCTCATCATTTCGAGCAACTTGTCATCGCGCTTGAGGAGCGAACGCGTGAAGAACTCGAGCACGCCAATAACCTCGCCTTCAACTTTCACCGGAAAGGCAAAGCCACTGTGTAGTCCCGCCGCCGTGGCCGACCTGCCGCGCGGGAAATTTCGATCGATGGCAACGTCATCGATCCAGGCTGGCTCGCTCGTCTCCCAGACACGGCCGGGAAGACCTACCCCCCGGGGACACCTCAATTCCCTGGTCCGCGCTTCAAATTCCTTTGTGTCGACGACGTCCCGATTCCAGAAATCCGTACAGCGAAGCACATCGTCATGCTTGAGAACCGTCCAAATCGAGCCTGCATCCCAATCGAGATTTTCTCCGACGGCTCGCAGCATATCGACTCCGGCAGAGATCAGAGGAGTAGCACTCGCCATGACTCGCGTAACTGCATACTGCGCGGCCAGGCGCGCTTCCTGTTCCTTTTGCTCGGTAAGATCGCGCCCAACGCAATAGATCAATCGCTTTTCGGTCGAAGTTATGACTGTCCAGAAGATCCAGTGATATGTTCCCTGAATGGAACGATAGCGATTGGCGAAGTTCATCAGGTTTGCGCCGGTAGTCGCTACTCGTACAGCTGCCGCGCTCGTCGTCGGCACGTCATCCGGATGCAGGAAGCTAATGTACGGCTTGGAGAGCAACTCCTCAGGGGTATAGCCGAGTTTCTCCTCCCAGGCGCAATTGATCCACTTCAAGTAACCGTCGAATCCGGCGATGCAGAACAAATCGACAGAAAGGTTCAGGAAGTCCTGAAATTCCTGAAGGTGTGCGAACGGATTAGCTGCGGGGCCCTGAGCCATCACGACGACTCCTGGTTATCGGCTGAGGAATAGCCGAAGTTTAGCACCGCCCGGTAAAGATGCCGCATGCTGCGTCGGGCGTCCCCTCGGATGCCGTCTCCCTCGCCCACAATTTTCAATTACTGTCATTCCGAAGCGCGTGGGTTTCGCGCGAGGAATCTGCTGTTCTCTGGGGCGCCAAAGAAAGCAGATCCCTCGCTTTCGCTTCGGGATGACAGTAATTATGGGGATACGGCAATCATGAGCATCGGGGAGACGTCCGCCGCGATGGACTGCATCTCTACAAAAAACTTTCATTTGACCCGCCCATCGCCGCTCAGTACCATCGGCAACCACGGTTTCGCCAGGAGCCCAGATCGATGAGCCCGGAATCCCAGGAATCAGCTCGCATTGTGGTCGCGGACGATGACAATGCTTTGCGTTACGCGATTACCAAATTATTGAAGAGCTGCAACTACGACGTCACAAGTTTTGACAATGGCGCCGATGCCCTGGATGCGATTCAACGAAAACCGTTCGACCTCGCGATTCTCGACATCTGGATGCCGCGCATGAGCGGCCTTGAAGTTCTCGCGCACCTTCGCGCCCAAGACAAAAAGCCGCGAATCATTATCATGACCTCCGACGACACGCCGGAGACTTTGCTGCGAGCAGTGCGCGAACAGGCGTATGACTACGTTGCCAAACCCTTTCCGCCACACGACATCATCGAGCGCGCGGAGCGCGCGCTGCATAAGGACTCAGAACCGCCGATTGAAGTGATTTGCGCACAGTCCCATTGGGTGGAACTGCTCGCGCCCTGCACACGTGGCACCGCTGAACGCATCGAGGGATTCATATTGCGGCTTGAGGTCGGCTTGTCGGAGGAACTTCGCGTGGAAGTAGCTCAAGCGTTTCGCGAACTTCTCATGAATGCTGTGGAATGGGGCGGCAAACTCGATCCGAACCGCAAAGTACGCATCGCCTATGTGCGTACTCCTCGCATGCTGATGTACCGCATCGCCGATCCGGGACAAGGCTTCAGCTTTCAGAACCTGGATCATGCTGCCGTTGGACACCCTCCCGGCCAACCGGTCGCGCACATGGATGTCCGCGAGAAAAAAGGAATTCGCCCGGGCGGATTCGGCATCCTGATGACCAAGGCCGCCGCCGACGAATTGATCTACAACGACAAGCAGAACGAAGTGATTTTCATCCGCTACCTGATGCCTCAGGACGCGGCCGCTTCTGGAAGAGCGTCGTAAGCACCATCGGTGTGGTAGAGACGCAGCATGCTGCGTCTCCACGTTGCTACCATTCGATCCCACTTATTTTCACCTATCGTTCACTGTCATTCCGAAGCGCCTGCTTTTGGCGCGAGGAATCTGCTGTTGTGCGGGACGGCGAAACAGCAGATCCCTCGCTTCGCTTCGGGATGACAGTATTCTTGAGTTGGGATCACAGGAGTTTTGAGGGTGTTTTCACGGGAATATCTTCCGCTCACCTCATGTCCTCTTTCACGTCTTACCCTCCACACGGATGGTGCTTGTGCTCCAACACCTGAAGTTTGCCGCACGTCTGCTTCGCAAAAACCCCGGCTTCACCCTCATCGCAGCGACCACTTTGGCACTCGGTATCGGGGCGACAACCGCCGTTTTCACTTTGGTGGACGCGGTTCTCCTTCGACCCCTCGCATACCGCAATCCATCCCAACTGCTTTCCATCTCAGCGGACGAGCCTGTTGTTGGGGGCGCGAACATCGGCTTCAATCCGCTCGAACTCGACGATCTGCGCGAACGTGCCGGCATCTTCGATCAAGTCTCGGCAGTCTGGCCAGTGAGCGCGAACCTCACTGGCGGGGATCATCCGGAGCGGATCGAGCTGGTTGCCGGAAGCCCAAGCTATTTCTCGATCCTCGGCGTTGCGCCCCAGCTCGGACGTGTTTTTGGTCCCGAAGATGAGGCCCTTGGCTTTGCCGAAGCGTGCGTGATCAGCGACGCCGCATGGCACAGGCTCTTCGGCGGAGATCCAAGCGTGTTGGGCCACCGGATCTACCTCGATGGCGACGCCTACACCATCGTCGGCGTAATGCCGCCGAGCTTCCGCCATCCTGGCAGGACCCGTGCCACCGATGTGGATGTCTGGGGTACTGCAGGATACAAGGCCGATCCATTCCCCCATCCGCCACGCCGCGACCTGCGCCTCATTCCTGGAGCCATCGCCAGGCTCAAACCGGGAATCACGCTTGCTCAGGCTCAGATGCGGCTCAATACCCTGGTTTCGCAGCTTCGCCAGGAGTACCCGGCGAATTATCCGGCTGCGTCGGGCTGGACCATGAACCTAACCTCGCTGGACGAGGTTGTTGTTGGCAAGACTCGCTCTCTTCTGTGGATTCTCCTCGCCGCCGTCGCAGCCATTCTGCTCATCGGCTGCATCAATGTTGCGAACCTCCTGCTCTCGCGGGCCTCAGCACGCGAACGCGAAATTGCAGTACGTCTGGCCCTGGGAGCTCGGCGCCGTGATCTGATCGTTCAGCTCCTTACTGAAGCGTTCGTTCTCTCGAGCATTGCGACCATCGCTGGTGTGGTGATCGGCTGGGCAATGTTGCGCGCCATGATGATCATTGCAGCGTCTAAACTGCCTCGAATTCACGAAGTCGCGCTCAACACTCATGTGCTGGCATTCGTAATCGCCCTTGCACTGCTGACCTCGATTCTGTTTGGGCTGGCCCCGGCGCTCCAGAGTTCTTCGCCGGAGCTGACAAGCAGCCTGAGTGGAAGTGCGCGCGGAGGCAGCAGCAGTCGCCGCCAGAATCGCATGCGCGAAGGTTTAGTAATCGCAGAAATTGGGATGTCTCTCATGCTCCTGGCGGGGGCCGGCTTACTAGCGCGAACACTGTGGCGATTGATCAACATCGACGCAGGATTCGATCCGGAGCACGTGGAAACCGCTCGCGTATGGCTGCCGGTTCCGAATCATCCCGAACTCGATCCCTATCGCAATCCTGAAAGACGCAACGCTTTCAACCGCGAGTTGCTCCGTCGGCTTGATAGCATTCCAGGGGTGGAAGAGGCCGGTCTTACCGGATCGCTTCCGCTCACGGCCGATCAGTTCATTGCCAAAGTGGGAATCGAAGGACGGACAAGCGATCCGCGCAGCGCACCGGACCTGCCGCTGGTCGTAGTGAGTCCCAGCTACTTTCGAGTACTGAAAACGCCGCTGCTGAGCGGGCGCATATTCACGGAGAGCGATGATCTGAAGAGTACAGACGTCGCAGTGGTCGACCACGCTGCCGTCGTGCAACTGTGGCCTCACGACGATCCGATCGGGCATCGCGTTGGATTTCTCGGCACGCCAAAACCACGTTGGTTCACAATCGTGGGTGTAGTTGCGGATGTTAAGCAAGCCGGTCTTGATTCAATGCCCAGTCCACACTTCTATTTCTCGCTGTATCAGGCCGGAGCTCGATCTCTGGGTGTGGTTGCGCGTGTGAACACAGCCGGAGGCGGAGACGAGGAAACTGTAATGGCATCCGTCGGCGACCAGATCAGGCACGAGGTACAGGCGGCAGACAAAGATCTTCCCGTTTTCGGAATTCAGCCGATGTCGAATCTCGTGAGCGCCTCACTTACGGCTCGCAGATTCTCTGCCGAACTGATCGGAGCATTCTCCATGCTAGCGCTCGTTCTGGCTGCCATTGGCGTCTATGGCGTGATCGCGTACTGGGTAGCGCAGCGAACTCGTGAGTTGGGAATTCGCATGGCGCTCGGCGCCCAGCCCAACGATGTTCTAAAGCTAGTGCTGGGACGCGGCGCCCGGCTCGCTGGGATCGGAGTGGGAATCGGTTTGCTAGCCGCATTAGCTGTAGGGCCGCTGCTGCGCTCGCAGCTCTACGGCATTTCTGCCTTTGATCCGCTCGTGTTTGCGTGTATGCCCATCGTTCTCCTGGGCGTGGCACTCGCGGCCGGATATGTGCCGGCAATGCGGGCGATGCGAGTGAATCCTATTGTGGCACTGCGGGAAGATTGAGGAAATCGGGCAAAGTTCAGATCAGTACCGTCGGCGGTAGCCGATGGGTAGGTGAAGGTCCGTACAACAAGAGTGCCGTTTAAGGCCTGTCATCCTGAGCCCCTGTGTTGGGCGAAGGACCTCCCGCAATGCTCATCGTACGAAATGCACTCTCCTGGCTTTTTGGCGAGGATCCCCGGCCGAAGTGCCCGCACAATCCGTGGCCGTCCTAAGCATTTGCGCAGAGGTCCTTCGCCCAACAGCTGGCTCAGGATGACAGTCTCAGAGAGCGTGATCAGCGTAATAACGCAATAAAGAATCAGTTCACCAAATCCACCAACTTACCCTCTGTCCGCAATTGCGACAGCCGATAAATCAAAACCGCGGCACGTTTCGTATTAACCGGAATTGACGTCAAATCAATCTTCTCCGCAGCTGAATGATCACCCGAACCCGACGATCCAACGCCCGCGAGCGTTGGGATATATTGCGCAATGAACGCGCTGTCGCCGGCACCACGCTTCATCGGATCCAGCTCAGGCATATCGGGCTGACCTAGCGAGTGGTTCACCTGATTCAGCAATTTGAGCAGTGCCCGGTTCCCTTCCGTCGGAGCCTGCGGTGGATACGCCTCGTAGAACTCGATCTTCGCGTCGGTCTTTGCCAGATGCTGGTCAACGATGCCGCGCATCTTCTCCTGCACGCGCTGCACCTGGTCGACGGAGAGCGCACGCAGGTCGCCGATCGCAACCGCGGTTGGCGCTACGATATTCGGCTTGCCCGTTGCCTGGCCGCCAGTCTCCTGCGGGTTGGTCTGCGCAGTAGTCCCACCCAAAATGAGCCCCACGTTGTAAGTCAGGTAGTCTTCGCGGAGTTGGTTACGGAAAGCGTCGAGGATGCGCGTGAGTTCATAGATGGCGCCGTATCCCATATTGGGACCGAAGACGCCTGCCGAGTGCCCGGTTTCCCCAGTGGCGGTCACGCGCCAAGTCATACTGCCGCGGCGGCTGGTGCTACCGTAATACACGCCGTCCCGACGTGCGGTGTTCTCGAACTCCAGCCCGGCATCGCTGTTCTTTGCCGCCTCGATCATGTCGCGACGGGCGATTTCTAGGGGATGCCCGGCGGCTTCTTCATCCCCGCTAAGCACGATCTTGATGTCGGCATCATCGAGCACTCCTGAAGTGTTAAGCGCTTTCAGCGCGCTGATCATCACTACAAGGCCGCCCTTCATGTCGTCCGTACCAGGTCCAGATGCCCAATTGCCGATCTTCTTCTCGGAATCTCCGCCGCCTGCGGTGTCAGGATCGCCGCTCGCCCCAAGCATCGTGAAGTGCTGGAACGGGCTCTCCTTCTCAAAAACCGTGTCCATGTGTCCAATAAGGAGCGCGCGTTTACCGCATTTTCCCGGATTGGGACACGGATGCTCGGCAACCAATGTGCCTGCACGCTGCACCTCGTCCATCGGAACCCAGCGCACCTTGAATCCCAAAGCCTCAAACTGAGGCATGAGGACCTTGCCGACAGCCCGCACACCCTCGAGGTTTTTGGTCCCGCTGTTGATGTCGACTAGTTGGCGCAGCAGATCGATGGGCTGCTGCTTATCTGCGTCGATTGCCTGGACGATCTTCGTTTCGGTTGGGTTTAGGTTTTGAGCTTGAAGGACGGCGCTTGCGATTAGAAGAATTGAAAGAAATATGAAGAGACGAGTGAGTTTCACCCGCGAATGATAGCAAACCAATTTCTAGGGGTAAGAGACGCAGTCCGCCGCGGCGGACGTCTCTAGCGAGTCAAATCCAGCTCCCAGGTTTCAGCGACCAACTCAGCCCCGAACGCGCGATTTGGTTCTGACTTTACGAGCCTGAAATCCGCGTGCTCATAGATCTTTCGAGCCGCAGTAAGGATGCTTTGCGTCCACAAAACGATCTTGGAATAGCCGCAATCGCGCGCAAATTGGACGCATTCTTCGACCAAACGACGGCCAATTCCGTGTCCACGTGCCGCTGGTTCCACTAGCAAAAGGCGCAATTTCGCGATCTGGTCGGTGTGCTTAACGAGAAAAACCGAGCCCACAGGCTCTCCATTTAGCTCCGCAATCCAGCAACGCTCGCGTTTTGAATCGAAATTCTTGACAAATTGCGCCGCAATTTCGGCGACTAAAGCCTCAAAAGTGTCGTCCCAACCGTATTCCTGCGCGTACAAAACGCCATGGCGGTGGACCACCCAGCCCATATCCCCGGGTCGATGCGTGCGCAAAACGAGCTTTGGAGGCGCTTGCGAGTCTCCGGTAAGCGCTTTTTCGGCCTCCCGAAGCGCATTTATGAACTCTTTTTGGCGCACTTCGGGCAGATTGCCGAGGATTTCGGAGACTTGAGCGCTCGATTGCTGGTCCAGTGAAGCGAATAATGCGCGTCCTTTGGGCGTTAATTGCACGCCATAGTGCCTTGCATCGTCGCGCGAACGCTCCCGGACGATGAGTTTTTGGTTCGCAAAGTGCCGCAAAATGCGGCTCAAATAGCCCGGATCCAGCCCCAAATCGTCGCAAATTTCACTCGCGGTGCAGCGCTCGCGATGCGCCAACTCGAACAAAACACGCACTTCCGTCAGCGAATACTCGCTCCCAAGCAGTCTTTCGTGGAGTACACCGATGCGCTTCGTATAAAAGCGGCTGAATTGACGCACCGCCTGTACCCGTTCGTCAGAGACTGTGCTCGGCATCGTTCATTTAAGTCTGCTCCTTATAGTTGACTAAGTCAACTATCTACCGGGGAGGCCGGGGCCAGACGTCCAACCCGGGTCTGCAGTGCCGCCGGAACCGCTTCCGCGCTTGCGGATATGAGGTACCAAATCGCCTAGCCGTTAAAATGTCCGCATGAGCAGAGTCTTGGTTTGCGCGCTTTTGGCCGCGTTCTATTTCCTCCCCAGCGCCCGCGCTGACGAAAACACCGAGCGTGCCATAAGCGTGCGTGAGGCTAATCTTTACGTTTCACCGGACACGAGCAGTCAGAAGCTCGGAGTCATTGAGCGCGGACGCGAAGCCGCCGTCCTCGAGCACAGCGGTCCCCAGTGGCTGCACGTGCTGGCGTCCCTCGGAGGCGAGCGCGAGGTCTCCGGATGGGTCCTGGACAAGGGTCTGGTTCGCAAGACGACCCCGAATGGAGATCAAATCCTGTATGGCGAGGCGGTCGATTCGGAGTCGGAGGCGAGCCGCCGCGGCGGGCGCAGAGGCGCGGAGAAAGATGCGCTGCGGCTCTACTACCGCGTGGCCGAGTACTTCCCCAATTCTCCACTCGCAGGCGAAGCCGCATATCGCTCGGCGGACATCGCTTGGCAGCTCGACGTTCAAGACATGAAGCGGCGGCCCTCGGCCCAGGAGAAAGATCCGTACATGCGCCATCAGATGGACGAAGAGCAGATGCGCAAGGTAGTTAAGAAGTATCCCGGCACCAAATGGGCGGACCTGGCCGCATTTGATCTAATCGACAACAAACTTTGCGGCGACTGGCAAGGCGATCCCAAATGTCCCGAAAAGGAAACGTCTTTGTACGAGAAGTACGTCGATGATCATCCGCAGTCACCAAAAGCCGCCGAAGCCCTCTACAACGCCGCGTGGAGACAGTCTGCCCTGATTGAGATATATCGCGAGCGCCAGGACCAGAAGAAAGCCGAAGAGAGCCGCGCGCATGCCATTCAGCTGGCGCAACGAATCCCGCAGCAGTATGCGAATTCAGACTTCGCCTATCGCGCTCAGCGTCTGCTATATCTTCTACAGCAGAAAATTCCAACTTATGGCAACGTGACCGACTGATTCACGGCTCAACGGAAAGGACGATCATTGCCCGTTTACCAGGCTGTTGTGCTCGCAGTCGTACAGGCATTCGGAGAATTCTTACCTATTTCGAGTTCGGCGCACCTGATTCTTACTCGCTGGTTCTTTGGCTGGAGCGAGCTTGATCCCGCAATGGATCTCACGTTTGACGTGGCCCTGCACGCCGGAACATTGCTGGCTGTACTGATTTATTTCCTCCCCACCTGGATCAACCTGATCGTTGCGGGCTTTGGTGGACAGCCGCGCATGTCTGCGAGTAGCGCAGGCCTTGGCAACGTCGACGACGTCGAAAGCGGCCGCGACCGCATGCTGCTCTGGTGGATAGTTCTGGGAACAGTGCCCGGTGCCATCGCTGGCAAGTTGCTCGATAAATATGCTGAATTCAAGTTCCGCGAGAACTACCTGCTGATCGGATCGATGCTGGTGATCGTCGGCGTGCTCATGTGGCTAGCCGAGAAATTCAGTGGGCAGCGCCGGACGATTACCGGAATCAACGCAATCGACGCAATCCTGATCGGTGTTGCCCAGGCCTTTGCCCTCATTCCCGGCGTATCGCGCTCGGGATCTACGATCACCGCCGGACTCGCACGCAGTTTGAACCGCGAAGCTGCTGCGCGGTTCAGCTTCCTGCTGCTCGCTCCCATCACCGCCGGCGCCGTGGTGCTTAAGGCCCATGCAGTGATGAAGGCCGGTGGGCTGCCTCCTGGCATGACCACGCCCTTTGTGATCGGTATCTCTGTCTCCTTCATTTTGGGAATGGCGGTGATTGCCTTCTTTCTTCGTTTCCTCCGCACGCACTCTCTCAATCTGTTCGTCGTCTATCGCGTACTGCTCGGATTGATTGTGATCGCGTTGGCGTTGAAGCATTTCCACGCAGGATAAGAGAAATCGACGAGAGCACCAGTGCAAACGGCAGATGTTGTCATCATCGGGGGCGGGATTGTCGGTTCCAGCATCGCCTATCACCTCACCGAGGCCGGATGCCGCAACGTGCTTGTCCTCGAGCGCGAGGCGCATCAAGGCAAGGGGTCGACGGGGAAAAGCATGGGCGGTGTGCGCGCCCAATTCACAACTCCGGTGAACATCCAGATGTCGCTGTACTCAATTCCCTTCTATGCAGCCTTCGAAGAGCGCCTTCGCCACCCATCTGGATACTGTCCCCAAGGCTACCTCTTCGTCGCGACGAGGCCCTCGCATCTCGAATATCTCCAGACCAGTCAGCGGCTACAGAAGTCACTTGGGCTCAAAGACGTTCGCATGCTGACGAAGACCGAGATCATTGAGGTGGTTCCGCAGCTCCGCTCGGACGACATTCTCGGTGGAAGCTTTTGCCCCAGCGACGGCTTCGTCGATCCCTATAGCGCGATGACTGGCTTCATAAAAAGAGCCGTAGACAATGGCGCGACAGTTTGGAAATCGGCAGAAGTTAGAGGCGTTCTGAAAGGCAGAGGCCGCGTCTCAGGAGTGTCGACTACACGCGGAGAAGTGCACGCACCTGTCGTCGTAAATGCCGCTGGACCGTGGGCAGCCGAGATCGCTGCAATGGCTGGAGTCGAACTCCCGGTCAAACCGCTGCGTCGCATGCTGATCCCGACCGAACCGTTCGACGAGGTCTCGCATGAGATCCCAATGGTGATCGATATGACGAACGGCTTTCATTTCCGCCCAGAGAGTCGCGGATTTCTGCTCGCATGGAACGATCCGGAAGAAACTTCCGGATACAAGTTCGACTTTGAGCCGGAGTTTATCGAGAAAGTCCTGACACGGGCCGCCGACCGTGTTCCCTGTTTCGAGAATCTGGCCGTCAACCCAAAGCGCGCCTGGGCGGGACTGTACGAGATGTCGCCGGACCATCACGGCGTCATCGGTGAATTTGAAGAACTACGTGGCTTCTACGCGGCGAATGGTTTTAGCGGGCACGGAGTGATGCACGCGCCAGCAACGGGAAAGATCGTCGCCGATTTGATTACATCAGAAAAGACAACAGTTGTGGACGACGTGACCGTTCTCAGCCCGGCACGGTTCAAAAGTGGCAGATTGCTCCACGAGACAGCGCTGCTCTGACTCAGATTTAAAGTAGAACTTGAATTTCGGCTCCGTGACCTCTTCTTTTGCCACCGTGCCCTTCGTGTTCGCCTCGGTTGCGTGAACCACACGAATTAGTGGTATTTCGCCAACAATCTGAGATAATTATCCCGCTCTGGCCGCTCCGCGACCCTGTTGAGGGGATTGTTTCCCTCTGGTCCGAGAGGCCCCAATGAACGCTTTACTTCGGCCATTTACGCCGACTAAGAACCGTCGTTTCAACGAGTTGATTGGCTTCTCGATGATCGCGGCGGCGCTTCTGCTCTTTCTTGCGTTAGCGTCCTACTCACCCCTTGATCCATCTCTGAACACCGCTTCTGTCGCCGAAGGCGGCCCAACGCACAACTGGATTGGCCGCGTTGGTGCGGTCATCGCCGACTTATCCCTGCAAGCACTAGGGATTGCGGTCTTCGCCATTCCCGTGATGCTGGGCATACTCGGACTCCGCTGGTTTCGCTCGCGACACATCCATTCACCGATCGAGAAGTTACTAGGAGCATTGACCCTCTTACTCTTCATTCCGGCCTTCATGGGATTGCTCCCCGGGCATCTTCGCTGGATGCATGCGATAGCGATTGAGGGCCTGTCTGGAAAGCTTCTCGCCGATTTCCTCATCCATTACTTCAATCTGCCTGGCGCTTACATCGTAGCTCTCAGCGTGATCGCCGCTGCACTGTATCTGTGCACCACGTTCTCCTTCACGGAACTTCATTTCTGGCTGCAGACACGTTTCACGTTTGTGAGAGCTGCATGGCAACGTCTACAGGATTGGCGCGCCGAACGTGCCAAAGCAAAAGCTCAGAAGGAGCTGGAGAAACGCAAGGCAAACCGGCCGATGGTCACCAGCCAATTGCTTCCTGCCAAGAAAGCGTCGCCGGTCGCGCAAGCTTCGAATGTATACCAGCAAAGCAGTCCGGTTAGAACGGGCTTAGAAAAGATGGCTGAGTCGTATTCCGCTCCCGAAACGGAGTGCGAGTCAGAGCTTGACGAACCTATCGTTGAAGATCGGTTAATTGAAGTTGGAGCGCGCGCAGATGCCGGCACAAAACGTAAGACTGTGCTGCCGAAGACTCATGGCACCTACCAGCTTCCGCCCAGCGCGATGTTGAAACGGCCGGATGAGCAGTATGCCGTCAACGAAGCCGAGCTCAAAGAGCAAGCGCAGATTCTCGTGGAGAAGTGCGCGGAGTTCGACGTTCACGGGACCATTACTCACATTAATCCTGGTCCGGTGGTGACGACGTTTGAGATGAAGCCCGAGGCCGGCATCAAGTACAGCCGCATCACCGGGCTCTCTGAAGATCTGTGCTTGGCGATGAAGGCAGAGAGCATCCTGATCGAACGTATGCCGGGCAAGAGCACCGTCGGTATCCAGGTGCCGAATGCAGAACGCGAGACCATTTATCTACGTGAAGTCGTAGAGTCGCCAAGCTTCGCCGACGCGCGTTCGCGACTGACGCTCGCTCTGGGCAAGGACATCAATGGACGCATCATCACCGCCGATCTTGCGACCATGCCGCACTTGCTGATCGCTGGATCCACTGGTTCAGGCAAGTCGGTAGCGATCAACGCGATGATCATGTCTCTGCTGTACAAAGCAACACCCGATCAGGTGCGCTTGATTCTGGTAGATCCCAAACGCGTTGAACTCGGAAATTACGACGGGGTGCCGCATCTTTATACCCCGATCATTACCGAGCCCAAGCTCGCTGCCGTTGCGCTGCGAAATGCCGTGCGGGAGATGGAGCGCCGTCTAAAGCTGCTAGCCGAGAAGAGTGTTCGTAATATCGATCAGTACAACAAGCTATTCAGCGAAGACACGCCAAGCCTGTTCGAAGAGGACAGCGATCATAAGCCGCTTCCCTACATCGTAATCGTCCTGGATGAACTCGCCGACCTCATGATGCTCGACGGCAAGAACGTTGAAGAGTCGATCACGCGATTGGCGCAGATGGCACGCGCAGTCGGTATCCATCTCATCCTTGCGACCCAGCGTCCGTCGGTCGATGTAATTACCGGTCTCATCAAAGCCAACGTGCCCAGCCGCATGTCGTTCCGCGTCGCCACCAAAGTTGATTCGCGCACGATTCTCGACGCGAATGGCTCGGAATCATTGCTCGGACGCGGCGACATGCTCTTCCTCGCTCCCGGTTCTGCTCGCGTTCAACGCGTTCACGCTCCGTTGGTGACCGAGAAAGAAATCGCACAGGTCGTCGAGTTCTGGCGCTCGCAAGGTGAGGCAGAATACGAGAAGAAGTTCCTCGAAGCTCCGAAAGAGGAAGGCAACAGTGTCGAAGGCGGAAGGGGCGAAGGCGACGACGATCACGACGAGCTGTTCGAAGATGCTGTCCGACTCGTGCTCGACTTTGGCAAGGCCTCCACTTCACTGCTGCAGCGCCGTCTGCGCATCGGCTATGGCCGCGCTGCGCACCTGATCGACCTCATGGAGCGGGAGGGTATCGTGGGTGCCGCCGATGGCCCCAAACCTCGTGAAGTCCTAAAGCGGCCAGACTGGATCGACGAAGTCGAGCAGGCGATGCGCTAGGAGCTTCGAAGCCACGCAGCCTCGAAGCTTCGTGACTGGGCCATTCCGTTCTAAAATGCAAACATAACCACCAGGACGGACTCTTGGCCCTGAAGCATTCAGACCTGATCTACGACTGGAACAACGTTCCCGGAGCAGCGTTCAAGCCTGCGGGCCGTGTGATGCTTACCGATGAGTCGTTGCGCGATGGGCTGCAATCCCCTTCTGTCAAAGACCCCACGATCGACGAGAAGCTCCGCATTCTCCACTTGATGGAGAAACTCGGAATCAACCACCTCGACATGGGACTTCCAGGCGCAGGAGCCCGAGCCTATGCGGATGTGGAGCGCCTCGCGCGAGAGATTCGAGATGCGAAGCTGAAGATTCGCGGCAACTGTGCGGCACGAACTCATGAGAATGACATTCGTCCTGTGGCAGAGATTCAGGATAAGGTCGGCATTCCCATCGAAGTCGCAACCTTCATCGGATCAAGTCCAATTCGTCGTTACGCTGAAGACTGGACTGGTGACTTTCTCCTCAAGACAACCGAGTCCGCGGTGAAGTTCTCGCGCTCGATTGGCCTGGAGGTAATGTACGTCACCGAAGACACGACGCGCTGCGATCCCGAAACGGTAAAGCGCTTGTACAAGACTGCCATAGAGTGCGGCGCGCGAGCAATCGTCATTTGCGACACTTGCGGACACGTGACTCCTGCCGGTGTCACCGCACTGATCCGCTTCGTAATCGAAGAGGTAGTGAAGCCGAGCGGCGGGCAGATTCGTGTGGACTGGCACGGACACTGCGACCGCGGTCTTGCTGTTGCAAATTCGCTGGCAGCGCTCGCTGCGGGTGCTGAATGCGTGCATGCTTGCGCCATTGGCATCGGCGAGCGCGTCGGCAACACGCAGATGGACCAGATGCTGGTGAACCTGAAACTCATGGGCGTACCGCCCTGGGAAGATCAGGATCTTACATCGCTGAAGGAGTACTGCGAGACGGTTTCCCACGCTACGGGCGTACCGATTCCAAAGAATTACCCGGTCATGGGAGACGATGCTTTTCGCACCGCAACCGGAGTCCACGCGGCAGCGGTAATCAAGGCGTTCCGAAAGAAAGACGTCGAGCTGGCAAACACGGTGTATTCAGGGGTGCCCTCACATTACTTTGGAATGGAGCAGGTCATTGAGATTGGCCCGATGTCGGGCAAGTCCAACGTAATCTTCTGGCTCGAGCGCAAGGGATTCCCTACCGACGAGGCGACCGTAGACCGCATATTCCAGAAAGCCAAGCAGTCCAATCGAACATTGCTTGATCACGAGATTATGGAGTGCCTTGCCCGCGACAGTCATCCGACTGTTGCCAGCGCCGACTAATCCACGCATGAACCCATCTGCCCGCACCTCCACAGAAACGACTGTCCCACAGGAGATTGCGCAACTCGCCGGAATGCGTGCCGTGCACGCCGCTTTTGCCTGGTTTCAATTGCGCGAACAGGAGTTGCGGCGCATGCAGCTCGAGATTGCGCGTATTCCCGCGCCGCCATTTGGCGAAGCTGCGCGCGGACAGTGGCTGCGCGAAAAGTTCGAGGCTACTGGTCTCGAGGCCATCGAAGTCGATGAAGTTGGAAACGTAATTGGGGTTCTTCCCGGACAGGACCGCGAGCTTCCGGCCATCGCCGTTACTGCTCATTTGGACACAGTTTTTCCCGCGGACACCGAGATTGCCATTCACGAGGACCGCGACCGCGTTTATGGTCCCGGAGTAAGCGACAACGCCGCTGGGCTCACGGCAATGCTGGCTATTGCGATGTGCATGCGCGAGGCGAGAATCCGCAGCGAATCCGACCTCGTATTCATTGGCAACGTCGGCGAAGAAGGCGAAGGTGACCTGCGCGGATTTCGTCATCTTTTCGAGCAGAAACGCTGGGGCGAACGTCTGGGCTACACGATCGTGATTGATGGCAGCGGCACCGATGCGGTGATCGGGCAGGCGCTAGGCAGCCGGCGGTTCGAAGTAATTGTGCGGGGGCCCGGCGGTCATTCGTGGAGCGACTTCGGCCAGCCAAACCCAATTGTGGCTGTGTCGCGAGTAGTGTCGCGCTTCAGCCAAACCGCGCTGCCGTCATCGCCTAAGACGACATTCAACTTCGGCGTAATCAGCGGTGGAACGTCAGTCAATTCCATTCCAGAAATCGCGCAGGTAAGCGTTGATTTGCGCTCGGCATCGGCCGAAGAACTGCAGCGCCTGGAGGAGGAGTTGCGCGGGGTGATTCACACCGAGATTCCCACGCGCGCGCGCGATGGAGCTCCAGCAAAGCTAAGTGTCGAAATCAAAAAAATCGGCGACCGGCCGGCAGGAGATCTTCCGGCTGATTGCCGCATTCTGGAAGTGATGCGCGCCGTGGACGCTCATTTAGGTATCGCTTCACAACTGCGCCGCGCTTCCACAGACGCAAATATTCCTATCTCGATGGGACTTGAAGCCGTTACAGTGGGGGCCGGAGGAACCGGGGGAGGAGCACATACTCTGCGCGAATGGTTTGATCCCTCGGGAAGATCGCTGGCTCTCAAGCGCGTGTTGCTTGCTGTTCTCGCGCTTGCCGGGTTGGAATAGGTATTCCGTTTTCCGCAACAAGCTGATCCTTGTGGCACAGGCGCCCTCGCCTGTGTCAGCGTACTGTGACAGCCGAGGGCGGCTGTGCCACCACAGAAATCTGAGGAGCCTGATGAAGATATTGACCTTGGGCTGTGCTCTGCTGCTGCCCGTGATCGCATACGCACAAACCGCCGACATCATCTTCACCGACGCCGATATCTACACCGGCGGACACTTCTCGACACCCGGTGATGCCTTTGCCGCAACAGACGGTCCGCGCGCAAAATCCATCGCCATTGCAAACGGCAAGATCGTCGCAATCGGCGGCGATGATGAGGTCCTGGCGCACAAGGGACCGAAGACGCAGATTGTCGATCTTGGCGGGAAGTTCGTCATGCCCGGGTTCAACGATGCGCATTGTCATCTCGCGAACGGTGGACAAGCCAAACTGGAGGTTGATCTGGTTGGGGTGAAGTCTCTGGAAGAGATGAAGCAGCGCGTCGCGGACGGTGAAAAGAAAGCGGCTCCAGGGGAATGGGTTCTTGGCCGTGGCTGGGACCACACAATGTGGCCATCGCAGCAGTTGCCCAGCAGGCAGGATTTGGACGCGGTCACCGCTGGCCATCCTGCATTCTTTGTCCGCGTCGATGGACACATTGCTGTGGCGAATTCGGCAGCATTGAAGATCGCCGGACTGAACCGCAACAGTAAAGACATTCCCGGCGGACAGGCGGATCGAGACAGCTCCGGCGAACTCACCGGAATCGTTCGCGAAAGCACGAAAGATGCCTTCTACAAAGTCATTCCTCCGATCTCGGCTGCCAAGAGGCGGCAGGCGATCGAACTCGTCCTGGCCGAAGCGGCGCAGTGGGGGCTTACCTCCGCCCAAGACAACTCCAGCTGGGAAGATTTTCTCGTTTATGACCAGTTAAGGCGCGAAAGCAAACTCACATTACGCATCGCCGAATGGCTGCGATTCAACGATCGAGTGAAGACGCTTGTTCAGCAGCGAGGCCATAACCCGAGCAGCGACACCATGCTACACACCACTCAACTCAAGGGTTTCATGGATGGATCTCTGGGATCGGCTACGGCGGCGATGCTCCAGCCCTATTCCGACAATCCAAAGAACGCTGGGCTGCCGCAGTACGATCAGGCGACGCTAACGAAGCTGACTGTGGAGCGGGCTGCTGTGGGATTTCAGATTGGATTCCACGCAATTGGCGATCGCGGGGCGAACATGGCGTTGAACGCCTTTCAGGAGGCTTTACGCCAAGCGAAGGCAGCCCATTCTCGAGCCCCGGCCGGGTCGCAGTCATTTTCGGACTTCCGCTTTCGCGTTGAACATGCGCAAGTAGTCGCGCCCGCGGATGTTCCGCGCTTCCGCGAATTGGGCGTAATTGCCTCCATGCAGCCCAACCATCTGCTGACCGACATGAACTGGGCAGAATCCCGAATCGGACCGGAGCGCGCCAAGACATCCTATGCCTGGGCCGACTTCCTTAAAACCACAGGACACCTGGCTTTCGGCACCGATTACCCAGTCGAGCCAATCACGCCTTTTCGCGGTCTTTACGCTGCGGTCACACGAATGAATGAAGCCGGAACGAAGACTTATTACGCTGAACAAAAGCTGAACATCCATCAGGCAATCTATGCTTACACGTGGGGAGCGGCGTACGCGGAGTTCGAAGAGGGAACAAAAGGGATCCTCGCTCGTGGTTACCTGGCCGACTTTGTTGTTCTGGATCGGGACATTACGCGCATCAGCCCTCCGGAGATTTTGCAAACGAAGGTACTACGTACGGTGGTCGGCGGACGGACGGTTTACGAGGCTCGCTAGTGCTGGTTTCGTAAACACGCAGCAATCTTCAGGGGAGGAGATCGGCTTCAGCCATGTCGGTTGAATGAGCATCGACAACTTCCGGATTTAGCCGCTAAAGGCGCCTTTCGGGTAGGACGAATACGGACAAAGACGAACGCCTGGCAGTCCTTTAGACGGCACGGCTTAGGCCGCTCCTCCCCTCTACTTGTCGATTTCGACAACAATAGCGATTCCTCGCTACCCGGAACGACAAGACTTCCCGGAGTACATGACCTTCCCGTACGTTGTAAGCCTTTGAAACACAGCATAAAACTAATGAGCACTCTCCCCCACAGAGCGCTCGAACTGGCTCCCCAAGACCCCAGGAGGCTTCATGCATCACGCGGTATACGGAACCGGCTATCTGGCAACGGTAGTTTCATCGTGCCTGGCCGATTTTGGACTGCCAGTTACATGCTTTCACGAGGATGTACCGCGTATCGCCTCTCTGGCCCGCGACGAAACCCCTTACTACGAGAAGAATTTAAAGGAAGTAGTCCGCCGGAATGTGCGTTCCGGCCGGCTTGCGTTTTCGCACGACGTCGAACGCACGTGCCGTAAGTCGCTGATGATCTTCATCGCTCAAGACAACCAGGACGGCGTTGAGGAGACGGCAATCCGGCTCTCCCGTTTCTGCTCGGACGATCACATTCTGGTGATCAGCAGCCCCGCGCCGGTAGGCACGGCAGCACGCATCGAGCGTAGCTTACGTGCCGCTGGATCGAAGATCGCAATCGTGTCGCACCCAGTCTTCGTGACCGATGGGTGTGCCGTAGAAGATTTCAATTGGCCTGATCGCATTCTGCTCGGTACCGACTCAAACGCCGCTATCCAGGCGATGAAGATGCTGTACCGTCCGCTGGTTATGCGCGGCGTGCCGGTGATCGTGACCAATCACGAAACCGCCGAACTTGCCCGCGAGGCTTCGACTGCTTTTCTGGCGACCAAGATTTCATTCATTAATGAACTCGCTACTCTTTGCGAACACGTGCGTGCAGATGCGGTTGACCTAGCCCTGGCCTTGGGGCTCGACAAGAAGATCGCACCACGCTGTTTCCAGCCCGGGACTTCAATCGGTGGACCATTCGTTGAAGCCGAGATGGAATCTCTGGCACAGCTCGCCGTCAATAACGGTGTGTCACTGAAGATCCTCAGCGCCGCACGCGAGGTAAATCAGAGCCTGTGCGAGCGCATCATGACCAAACTGTCATCGGCGCTGCAATCAGTACAAGGAAAGCAAGTTGGACTCCTCGGCCTGGCGTTCAAGCCGAACAGCAATTCTGTAATCGCCTCCACTTCCATGCAGCTAGCAAAGCGGTTGGTGAACATGGGCGCTCAAGTGCGTGCTTACGATCCAGCCGCCATCGAGGGTGCTCGCGCCGAACTGAACGGATCGGTTCGCTACTGCGAATCGGCTTACGCCGCGGCGGAGGGAGTCGATGCCCTGGTGCTCGGCACAGCATGGTCCGAGTTCCGCAGCCTCGACTACGATCGCATCAAGCGCGCGCTCAAGCGTCCCCTGATCGTAGATACCAAGAACATCCTGGATGCAGTAAGGATGCGATCGTTGGGGTTTGAGTACGTAGGGATCGGCCGGTAACCCACATCGGTAGACAGTCCATCAAATCAGTTTTCAAGTTTCCGGGCCTAAGTTCGGATCTTCAACGTCATCGATCGGTATTCGCGATGCATCTCGCTGCCGTTCTTTCTTGTAGTCGTAAGCAGGATCGAAGTCGATTGTGCCGAACAGCTTGAGAATCCTCAGCTGCCTGCGATGCCTGCGATACGCTTGAAATTTTGAAAGAAGGTTCTGAATTGCTGAAGGCTTACTTAGTCGACTGCTCTTTTCTTTCTAAACTGCTGAATGGACTCCTCCTCGTTATGACATAAAAACGCCGGGCGATGATGCCCGGCGTTCCACAGCCAATCTGGGATTTAAGTTCCTTCGCTCCAGCTTGCCAGGTACTCTTCCTGCTGCGGCGTGAGTTTGTCGATCTTTACGCCCATCGCTTCGAGCTTCAGGCGGGCAACGCGCTTGTCTAGCTCGACTGGAACCGGAAATACCTTCTTCTCCAGATTCTTATAGTTCTTCACCAGGTATTCGCAGGACAGAGCCTGATTGGCGAAGCTCATGTCCATCACCGACGCGGGATGTCCCTCGGCGGCAGCCAGGTTGATAAGACGGCCTTCCCCGAGCAGATAGATTTTGCGGCCATCCTTCAGCGCATATTCGTCAACAAAATCGCGGGTAGCACGTTTGGATGATGCAAGCTTTTCCAAAGCGGGAATATCGATCTCAACATTGAAGTGTCCAGAGTTCGCGACTACGGCTCCGTTCTTCATCACCTCAAAGTGTTCCTTGGCAATGACGTTCTTGTTGCCAGTGACCGTCACGAAAACGTCGCCGATCTTGGCGGCTTCAGCCATGGACATTACGCGGAAGCCATCCATCACGGCTTCGAGCGCCTTCGTGGGATCGATCTCGGTCACGATCACGTCGGCGCCCATGCCCTTGGCGCGTGACGCCAGACCGCGTCCGCACCATCCATAGCCCGCGATTACAAACTTGGAGCCGGCGAGCAGCATGTTAGTGCAGCGCACCACGCCGTCAATCGTGGATTGGCCGGTGCCGTAGCGGTTATCGAACATGTGCTTCGTATCGGCATCGTTTACAGCGATGATGGGATAGCGCAGAGCACCGTCTTTCGCCATGGCACGCAGACGAATCACGCCCGTGGTCGTTTCTTCCGTGCCGGCGATGATTCCGTCAACCACGTCCTGACGCTTGGTCAGCGCGATTGTAACCAGGTCGGCGCCGTCGTCCATAGTGAGGTGCGGCTTGTGATCGAGCGCGCTCAGGATGTGCGAGTAGTACGAATCGTTATCCTCGCCCTTGATCGCGAAGGTCGAGATGTTGTAATCACGGACCAGCGATGCGGCCACATCATCCTGCGTGCTCAGCGGATTCGAGGCGCAGAGGACCACATCGGCACCGCCATCGCGCAGAGTAATCGCAAGGTTCGCAGTTTCCGAGGTGACGTGCAGACAGGCCGAGATGCGAATGTCTTTCAGCGGCTGATTCTTGATGAACTCTTTGCGGATGTTTTGTAGCACCGGCATTGATTGGTTGGCCCACTCAATGCGTCGCTTGCCCAGATCGGCAAGCTCCATGGTTTTTACATCGAAAGGAATTTGGGTTGCGGTTGCTGTAGCCATGCTCTCCTTAACGTTATGCCTCAGCGCGGGTCGCTTGTGGCGAATCGGGAATCAATGAGAACGGAGCGACCGCCCGGCGGTCGCTCCGAACAAAATCTACTTTGCGCTTGCGACCGTCTTTCCCGTGCCTGCGGCAGCACCCTTGAGGGCAGCAGCCTTATCGGTTGACTCCCAGGTGAATTCGGACTCCTTGCGACCAAAGTGGCCGTACGCTGCGGTCTTCTTGTAGATCGGACGACGTAGGTTCAGCGACTCGATAATGCCTTTGGGGGTAAGCTTGAAATTCTCGCGCACCAGGTTCTCGATCTGCGTCTGGGGAAGCTTGCCTGTGCCGAAGGTATCGACGAGAACGCTCACCGGATCAGCCACACCGATCGCATAGGCCAACTGCACTTCACAGCGATCTGCCAAGCCGGCAGCGACGAGGTTCTTCGCGATGTAACGAGCCATGTAGCAAGCGGAACGATCAACCTTTGTGGGATCCTTGCCAGAGAATGCACCACCGCCGTGACGTCCCATACCGCCGTAGGTGTCGACGATGATCTTGCGGCCGGTCAGGCCGGTATCACCCATGGGACCGCCAACGACAAAGCGTCCGGTGGGATTGATGTGGTACTTGGTGTCTGCGTCGAGAAGATGCTCAGGAATCGCCTGCTGAATTACCTGTTCGAGCACTTCGGCGCGCAGGCGGCGATTGTCGACGGTCTCGCAATGCTGCGTAGAAACAACCACTGCGTCTACCCGAACGGGCTTGTGGTTCGCATCGTATTCAACTGTGACTTGGGACTTGCCATCAGGACGGAGGAAATCGAGCGTTCCATTCTTGCGAACTTCTGAGAGGCGGCGGGTGAGTTTGTGGGCAAGCGAGATTGGCGTCGGCATGAAATCTTCGTTCTCGTTCGACGCATAGCCGAACATCATGCCCTGGTCGCCGGCACCACCGGGATCGACACCCATGGCGATGTCAGGTGACTGCTCGTGAATCGAGGAGATCACCGAACAAGTCTGCGAGTCGAAACCGAAGCCTGCATCGGTATATCCAACGGCAGTTACCGTGCCGCGAACGATCGAGGGAAAGTCGACATACGCTTTGGTCGTGATTTCACCGGCGATAAATGCGAGACCGGTTGTCAGCAAGGTTTCGCAGGCTACGCGGCTGTAAGGATCCTTTTCAATACAGGCATCGAGAATGGCGTCGGAAATCTGATCGGCGATCTTATCCGGGTGACCCTCGGTCACCGACTCAGACGTGAACAGAAAACGATCACGGGAAGACAAGCTTTTACTCCTCCACAGAATTATTTATTGGCAGCAACTAGCGCCTGAGGGACCGAGCCTAGGAAGACTCACACACGAGGGGGTGATTGACTTCTTTGCTGTTCCCACTACGTTAGCAGACGCTCACCCCATGGGCAAGCAGTCTCTCCACTGGTAAGTGATTATAAGCACTTCTACTTAAGGGCTAACTCAGCATCCCACGTGAGGCGCAATTTGGCGGCTGAACGGCAGAAAATGATGTTCAAACGGAGTTACTGCCGAAGCCCCTCGGGCGTAAAAGTCAGCTCTTTGACCTGTTTAGGTTCGCCGTCGATGTTCACTGGCTTGCCGTTGAACGAGACCTCTACCCCCGCAACGTTTCCCACTCGCAAACGAACCTCCTTGTTCGCGCGGATTGTGCGGCTCTTCTGAGCGTTGAGAATTCCTTGGCCCAGACTCTTGCCGTCGGCGGAAACTGAAAGCCATGAATCCTCGTGTGCGATTACTTCAAGAAGGATCGGCGCGCTGGAAGTAGATGCCGATGGTAGGTCTGTGGCAGCCAGCTTTTGGCCTTCAACCGGAGTTGATGGCGTCTTCGCTGGAGCCGCGGTTGTAGCTTCCTGAGACTTAGATTGACCCGGTTCGGTTTTCTCCTGCGACGACACAGCACGTTCTGAAACGGGACTAGGTTGCGGTGCTGCTGACTGCGCCTGCAAGCTTGACGGAGATTCTAGCTGCTGCGCTGCGGGTTGCACCGATTGCTTACTCTCCGCTCTTGCGGCGAGGAAATACTTGACGGCGTATCCACCTGCGAAGACCGCCAGAAGCACGATGGCAATAATCGCGATCGGCAGTCTTGACGATGGCTCCGGTGCCTCTTGCTGCGATTCAGGCAGAGTTTCCGGGAAAGGTTCCTTGGCAGCCTGTTGCTCCCGCCAGGCCGCATCGAAGTCGGCTACGGCCTGGTCCTCGTCGAGACCAAGAAAGCGCGAGTAGGCACGCACGAAGCCCTTGTTGAAAATTCCACCCGGCAGCTTCTCAAAGTCTTCATCTTCCAGCGCCCGCAACGACCGGGTACCGATCTTGGTAGATTCCGAGATTTCCTCAAGGGAAACGCCGCGCATTTCCCTCTCCCGGCGCATCTTTTCTCCAAAGCCAGTCACGATATCTCGTTATACACCTAGAAGTTGCGCTGATAGGCGGATAGAGCCGCAGAATCATAGGTTTGCATCGTGAATGCGTCAATCAGGCCGCGAAAGTAATGTTTACTTTTCATGTAATGCGGGGTATATCTCTTTTTGAGTCTAGGGGATAATAGCGATTATCTGAAGTAGGAGAAGGCTGGACGGGGTTCCATCGATTTCCCCACAGTCGCTCCCAATTTGGGTCATCTTTGAACTTAATGCTCAACTCGATGAGTGAGGCCACCGCTACCGACCGCAAACGGCAGATGGAGGAGATCAGTATCTTCCATGATGTCGCAAAAGCCCTCACGTCTTCTCTGAATCTGGATTCAATCCTGCAGACCATCATGGAGAAGATGGCCGTCTTCTTCCGCCCAGACACCTGGTCGTTGTTGATGGTCGACGAGCAAAAAGATGAACTCTACTTCGCCATCGCCGTAGGCGACGCCGCAGACGCACTGAAGAGCATTCGACTCAAAGTCGGAGAAGGCATCGCCGGTTGGGTGGCCAAGCATGGTGAGTCTCTACTGGTTCCCGACGTCTACAACGATCCCCGCTTCGCCAAGCGAATTGATGAAATGACCAAGTGGCAGACGCGCTCCATCATTTGCGTGCCGCTAAAGTCGAAGCATCGCGTGCTCGGAGTGATCCAGCTCATCAACTGCGCCATGGAGAGCTTCTCCGACAACGAGATGTTCTTCCTGCATGCGCTATGCGACTACGCTGCAATCGCCATCGAAAATGCCCGCGCTGTCGAAAAAATCCAGGAATTGACGATCACCGACGATTGCACCGGCCTGTACAACGCTCGCCATCTCTACAAAACGCTCGAAGCCGAGGTCTATCGCTCACACCGTTTCAACTACGAGTTCAGCGTCATCTTCATCGACCTCGATCACTTCAAGCAGGTCAATGACACCCACGGACACCTGGTGGGAAGCAAGCTGCTGAACGAGATCGGCTTCATGATCAAGTCGCACCTGCGGCTGATCGACTACGCATTCCGATATGGCGGCGATGAGTTCGTCGTGCTCCTTCCCCAAACGGGAAAGGAATCGGCCCTAGTAGTAGCGCGCCGCCTGCGGGATGTAATGCGGAACGCCCAGTTCCTCGATGAAGAAGGGCTGAACCTAACCTGCCGCGCCAGCATGGGCGTTGCCACGTATCCGGAAGATGCGAAGAGCGCGCACGAAATCATCCGCCAGGCCGACGAGATGATGTATATGGTCAAGAATTCCACCCGCGACAACATCGCCGTCGCACAGCAAGGCATGCTGCAGTAAAGCCCCGAGTTAACACGAAGGTCACGAAGGCAACTCCAAGGACACGAAGTAGACTGAGTGTTTTGATTTTAGGTCTTTCTCAGTCTGCTCCGTGACCTTGATTTTCCCTTCGTGACCTTCGTGTTAACCCCGGTTCTATTTCGGTCTGGGACTCAACACCGGACTGGCATCCGTAGCTGTTGGCTTTTCCTTGACCGGTTGTGGTGTCCACGCGGTCGCATTCGCGGGCGCGTTAGGATTGACACCAAAGTCCCACACGAACATGTTGATAGTTGTGGGATCGAGCATCTCTACCAGCGCATACTCGCCGGGAGCCAACGGAGCAGCTGGAGTCAGCTTCACCCACTCACCGTTGCTTACAACCTCAGCGTTCGCAGGAACGACCTCTTCCTGATTTGACACTTTGCCGAGCAATGAAATCTTTACATTGCTGACCACGCGGCTGTCTTTCTTCGGCTGCACACGCACGATCTTGAAGCGATCAGGCCGATTCAGTTCCGGCGATGCTTCGTTTGGCTTACTATCGGAGGCCGAGGCCGTTACATCGACGTAAATCGCAGGCGCCGTCTCGTGCGCCTGCACGCGCGCGCTCGCTCCCTTGAGTTCGATACTCTGCTTGGATCCCGTAGGAATTGGGTTAATGATCCCACGCATGATGTTCTTACTCATCTGCTTGTTGAGTTCCCCACCGTTCTGAACCACCTCGACGAGCTGTGGCTGCCCACGATAGTGATCAAGCAGGAAGACGCCTCCGGTATCGGGAAGTCGCAATCCAGGCGCGATCAGTGGACGCGCCGCCTCTTCCTTCTCCCGCTCCGCTTTCTCCTCTGCATCAGCTTGCTTGATCGCGTCGGCACTGAGGTTCGGATTCAGTCCGCGCGGATTCTCTTTGTTGAACTTGTTGGTGGCATCCCAGTCCACCAGGCTGTAGGGAATGTCCTCCCAGGCGTAGCGTTCAGCGCTGTAGAAATGGACGCGATCGCGCTGAGTCTCCCACTTCGTGGCGAGCTGATACGAACCGTCTTTGAGGATCAGACGCTTGGCATGTTCCTGCGCACGGAGATGCAGCGGAAGCATTAACGCAAGAGCGAGCACCGTGATAGAAAACTTACGCATAGTAGACGAGACGAGGCCGGACGCTACAAGGATGTAACCCACGGGCACCGCTGAAGTTTTCGCATCTGATTGACAAATGAACACCTACGATCCGCGACAATGAGAGGGCCGTAGGCCCGGCTAGCCAAACGTCAGCCCAGTCCCGGAAGGGCTGGGTGCGCGGCGACGGAAATTGAGCGCAGGAGGCGCGGCACTCAGACGAAGCTATATTTTGCATTCTAGGCCGCCTCTCAAAATCCGGAACCAATCGGTTACCTTCGGTCAGAGATCTGTAAACAACGAAGACTGACTTTGGGCATTCTGCGAGCCTCGGCACTTCTACCATCCGTGACGAGTGCCGCGCCTACGGCGCTCGTTTCTTGACTCCCCCTCACCCAGCCATTCCGGGACTGGGCTGACGTTTAGCCAACCGGCCCTACGGGCCTGTCATTTCCGAAGCTATCGACTCTCTTTCAAAACGAGCCGTGGTGTGCTGGGCGTGCTGTGGCAGACCTGGTTCAAAACTGGCAGTCCGAACACTGCCGCTCCGCAATTCCGGACAACACGGTGTTCGCATCAGCCGACAGCATTATGAACCTATCCGGATTGACAAAATAGAAGTCGTAGTTCACAGCCGGTGGAAGGTTCGTAAGCAAGATCGACCCAGTAGCGCGGCCGCTGGTTGCAATCGTCAAATTCCCGGTAAGGGGCTGGGCCGGTTGCAGAGTGCCATTACTATTCACGTCCTCCTTGCCTGACAAAGAGCCGAATCCGGCAACGGTGATTTGACCGTCCACAACCTGCAGCACCGTGCCCGCGGAATTTGCTCCCGTCGTCGCGAACGCATATCCCCCGGTAACGGACTGGAAACCCGCTTGCTGCTGGAATAACTGTCCGCTGGCAACTACGACGGAATCGCTTTGTAAAACTACGCCCTGCTTCTGCGACGCGAGCCAGATGATGAAATTCGACGATCCTGTGACTTGAGCACGGCCATTCGCGGCGACGGTATAAGTCGCCGTGAATGGGGGGCTCGTCACAGTGCCTCCGCTGTTTACATCCGAGACGCCACCACGGAATTGACCAACGAAATCTGTATCGAAACGGGCGGCTAACGCGTAGGGTTTGTTGCCGGAAACGGCCGAACCGTTCACGAAGAATGCGCTCGATCCCAGCGAAGCACTGCTGAACGGCGTGCTCGATTGCGCAAACGCTGTTCCAGCGATCCGTAGACCTGAAGCGTCCACATCCATCAACACCAGCGTGGATGCATCGATGATGTAGAACACGAACTGTGAACCATTCAGCGATGCAGTTCCGCGACCTCCGGCGGCCGCAAAGGAGCCCGCTACAGCTGTTCCCGGAGTGAAACTTCCATTCACATTCGTGTCTTCGGTGCCTGTAACCGTTGCACCGCTGAACATGAGCTGACCGACTGCAGCCGCAGGCCCTGCGTTGTCACCCGACATGCCGAAGACGAATGCCCCGCTCACACCGGCGGTCGCCGCTGGATCCTGCAGGCGAATAAAACCAGAGGTCACCGCCGTTGAATCGAAAGCAATTACCTGTCCGCGAGTGTTCGACGTGAGGACAAATGAAAAATTGTGAGAGCCGGAAGCATCAGTGAGCGTCATTGCCCCACGCCCATCCGGACCAACCGAGTAGGTTCCCGTCAAGGGGATTCCGGTAGGTCCCGTCGCAGGTCCTGCTCCGGAATTTCCGTCGCTAACACCGGCGGCGATGTTTCCCGTACCGTCAGCCTGAAACGTGCCGCCGCGATACGAGAATCCCGAGCCCGAGCTGTTATCGCCTTGATTCAGGAGAAAGACGTAAGTGCCTCTCAGGCTCGCGTTGCCGAATTGCAGCGTCACCGCGGCGGAAGCAGAGAATGCGGTGTTCGCCTGCGAGGTCGCGGTAACTGTAATGGCCGATTTGGGAGGCGCGGCTGGCGCCTTGTAAAGACCGTTCGTATCGATAGTTCCGTGGACGGCATCTCCGCCTTGCACGCCGCTCACGCTCCAGTTGACAGCGTTATTCGTACTACCAGTCACCGTCACAGTCGGAGTGAATTGTTGAGTAGCTCCAGCGGCAACGGTGACGCTGGTCGGACTGATGCTGATGGTCACTGCCGGCGCAGTGAGCGTCACGATCGCACTAGCGGTTTTCGTGGTATCAGCCTGCGCGGTCGCCGTGACTGCGACGGTGGTGGTTGTCGGCAAAACAGGCGGCGCCGTATAGAGGCCAGTCGCGCTGATGGTGCCGTTCGTCGCATCTCCACCGGCAACGCCGTTTACCTGCCAGGTTACAGCCGTATTTGTGGAACCAGTGACCGTCGCCGTAAATTGCTGGGTCGTGGCGCCGGCAACGCTCGCGGTAGTGGGTGAAATCGTGATGGCCACCCCCGCGGGAGTCGGAGTCTTGCTCCCCCCACATCCGGCCCAGATCAGTGCAGTCAGAACTACAAAAAAAAGAAGAAGTCGTTTCGACAAAGAATTGATACCCCTGTTGAGGTCTATGTATTGGTATGTTCGCCGTGCGTGAATACCCATTGTAAAGGTGCCATCTAACACTCGCCCCGGACCATGACGAATGAGAGTAACTGTCATCCTGAGCCCGTCTTCTGGGCGAAGAATCTCCCGCGATTCGTCGGACTAACTCGCCGCCATCCCGGCACTTCGGCCAAGATTCTCGAGGAGAGCCAAGATAGCGCGACTAAGATTGACGTATTCCGGGAGATCCTTCGCCCAGGATGACAGTCGTTGATATTGCTCCCACGTAATACAGCATGATTCGAGGCCGACTAACCATCTCATCCCGTATTCCTCAAACCCGCCGCAATCCCATTGATCGTCGCTCCCAGCACGTAGTCCAACTCTTCACTCTTCTCTCCGACACGTTTGCGGCGCAGAAGTTCTGCTTGCACGATGCTCATCGGATCCACATACGGATTTCTCAAGCGAATCGATCGCGCCAAAATCTGATTGTTCTCGAGCAGGCACGACTGATCCGTAATCTGCAACAGCAGCCTCTTGGTGCGTAGGAACTCTGATTCCAAAACCTTGAAGACCCTCGTGCGAAGGTCTTCATCGCTGACCAGCGTGGAATACAGGCGGGCGATGTTGAAATCGGCTTTGGCCAGTCCCATTTCAGAATTTTCTATGAGATCGCTGAACAGCGGAAACTCCTTATACATGCGCTTCAGCAGGTTGACGCCGTCTGGCTTACGCATGAACTGTTCTAAAGCATGACCAACGCCGAACCACGCTGGCAGCAAGCATCGGCTCTGCATCCATCCGAAAACCCACGGAATCGCGCGCAAATCTTCGAGACTGCGTGTCTGCTTACGCTTCGCCGGACGCGATCCGATCTTCACGTTCTGCAGCTCGCCAACCGGCGTCGACTGCTCGAAATAAACCATCACCTCTGGATTCTCGGCAATGTTGTGGCGGTAGAACTCGAATGCCGTGCGCGATAGCTCTTCCATGACCGCTTCCCACTCCAGACCATCCGCACTCTTCGGACCACTCGGACGCACAAGCGCCTCTAGTGAAGCCGCCACCATCAACTCCAGCGATCTTTCGGCAAGAATCGGTTCGGCATACTTCCAATTGAGCACTTCGCCCTGCTCGGTGATCTTGAAATGCCCCGTAAAGGCTCCCACAGGCTGCGCCACCATCGCGCGGTGCGTTGGACCTCCACCGCGACCAACAGTTCCACCACGTCCATGAAAGATAGTCAGGTGAACGTTGCGCTCGCGAGCGACGCGATGCAGTTCGCGATGCGCTTTATAGATCTCCCACAAGCTCGTGAGCATACCTCCGTCTTTATTGCTGTCGGAGTATCCCAGCATGACCTCCTGCTTTCGCTGCCAGGAGTCGAGCAGCCGCGCGTATGCAGGCGAACTCCACAATTCACGGCAGATGCCGGGGCAGCCGCGAAGGTCCTGAATCGATTCGAATAACGGAACCGGCATCAGCCCTGGATCCTCGCTCTTGCCTTCCACTTGAACACCAGAGATCGCGGCGAGTCGCACGACATTGAACACATCCTGGGCCGAGGTCGCGCCACTGATCACGTAGCTGCGGATCGACTCGGCTGGATATTGACGCTTCAGGTCTGCGATGGCTCGCATGGTGTCGAGAACCAAACGCGTATTCTCTGAAGTCGAAGTGAGATCCTGGCCCGGCCTCGCCGTCAGATGTTCGACTGCTTCACTGTGGAATTTGGCGTGTTGCCGAATGTCGAGCGTATGGAGATGAAATCCAAAGGTTTCGACGATGATCAGCAGCGGATCGATAAGCTCCTGCGCAATACGCTCTCCTGAGTTCTGAGCCAAGCTTTCGCGCAGCAACTGCAGATCGGCAATAAACTCCTCGGGCTTAGCGTACGCGCTCTCAGCGTGCGGTTTCCTGGCGGCTCGCGCAAGCCGCTCTTGCACATACAGAAGGAAGTGCCGATACGCCTCTGTTTCGGAATAGGTCAGCGCCCGCGCATGTACGTCAGGAAGTTGCGCAGCATATTGCTTCAAAGCCGCTCGAAGTGCGGCAGAGATGTCCGTGATGCTTGTTGCCGGACTTAGCAGCACGACCAGAGCACGAATCGCCTGAACGTAGTTGTTGCGGATCAGCTCGCGCGCCAGTTCCAGCGCCTGTTCCGTGCTCGTGACATTGACAAATGGATTTCCGTCGCGATCGCCGCCGATCCACGAACCGAAGCCGATCATCCGCGGCAGCTCAGAAAGATGAACGTTCGATCCGAACTCCGCGTTTAATGTACGAGCGATCTCCTCATATACTTCCGGGACGCTGCGAATGAGGCTAGCGCGGTAATAATCCAATCCCATTTTGATTTCATCGCGCACGGTAGGCGTGCGACGGCGAACTTCGTCGCTTTGCCAAAGCGCGGTGATCTCGGCGGCGATCTCCTCGGTTACCTTCTCGGCAATCTCGTCGGTCAGGGGCGCGGTGTCGAGTGTCTCGAGCAGCTTTGAGAGTCGCTCGCGCTTCATCAGCACTGTGCGCCGGGCAACTTCGGTTGGGTGTGCGGTGAAAACCGGAACGGCATAGACACAGCGCAGCGCCTTCATTACCTGCTCAAGACTGATTCCTGCAGCCCGGAACCGCCGGAAAGTGCCCGCGATAGTTCCGGCCTGCGGCTCGCTGTGATTCACCTGCGCCGCGCGGCGGCGACGCTTGCGGTGATTGGTCTCTGCCAGATTGACCAGCTCGAAGTAGATGGCGAACGCCCGCACTACAAGAAAGGCATGCCGTAAATCCATCGTGCGCAGCGAGGAATCTTGTGCGATCTTGCCCTGCTCTCGCTGCTCAATGCTGAGGTTGCGCAGCCGCTCGACGGAATCGAAGACTTTCTGCCCAGCCTGCTCTTTGATTACTTCGCCGAGGATGCGTCCAAGATTTCGGACATCACGGCGCAACGGAGCTTCCTTCAGCTCAGCGTCAGTAGCGATCAGCTCACGCAGATGCTGCTGCTGATCTCTGACTTGCCAAAGCGGCTCGACCGAGTCTTTGACTCGAGCCTTCGGCTGTTCGACGCTGGCCATACATCAAAAGCTATCAGACGGAGGGTAAATTGCACTGGTCCGAGGTCACTTTTACGTTGAAAGACTAGGCGAACATGAAGGGCACGAAGGCCAAAGAGTAGGTCACGAAGCGAGAGATCACCGATGCTTCGTGCGTAGGAGTGCATGCTAGTTCTTTGTGACCTCCTGTTGAGCCTTCGTGACCTTCGTGTTCGCCTCGTTTTCCACAGCGACCGACGGTACAAACCTTGACACGGTCTGCAGCGCGCCGTAACAAAGAACAAATGTCAGGCGTGTGCATGAAGTACCAAAATAGGAATTCACAAGGATCGAAAAGAGTGAAGATCGGCTCTCGGATGACACGAAACCCGGCGCTTCCGAAATATGAACCACAAGATGTGCCGGATTGAGCACGGTCGAAACGCAAGATTTTGCGTTTTGCAAATCCAAAATTCTGGATTTCCTCAGCGCAAGTCTCTCATTTTCAAAGTTTCTCGATGAAAAACAGCCCCCGGGGGGGAGGGTAGCCAGAATTACAGCGAAATTTCTTGGCACAAAAACGTTCCAGCCGATCGAGAACACAATTCGATAGTTGAATCGATCGCCTCGGAGGCAGTGGCTGATTCTCACATTACGGTAATGCAACGCAGAGAATTAAACGTCGCCAAACAATTTGTTCAATAAAACGTCTTCTGCAAAGAAGCGGCGCTTGCGCTACCATTTCCGGTTACTTCTGAAGCACTCACAAAGGAGACTAGAAGATGAGTGATCAGGATTCCCCCAAGGGCTCAGGAATCTCACGGCGTAAATTCCTGAAGATCTCAGCAATAACCACGTCTGCCCCGCTTGTTCTTGGGCCAACCATCCTGGAGGTCGAAGGACAGGAAGTTCACGTCTTCGGTCCCGGAAAGGTTCCCATAGCACTCAATGTGAATGGCAAGCGTCTCACGGCGAACCTTGAACCTCGCTTCACGCTCCTCGATGCCTTACGCGAAAAATTCGAGGTAACCGGACCGAAACGTGTGTGCGATCGCGGGACCTGCGGTGCGTGTACGGTTCTTCTGGACAACAAAACCGTGTACTCCTGTTCGATGCTTGCCATTGAAGCGCAGGGCAAGCAGATCGTGACGACCGACGGCCTTGCTCCTCAGGGCCAACTGCATCCTGTATCGGCAGCTTTCGTCGACAACGACGCTCAGCAGTGCGGTTTCTGCACGCCCGGATTCGTGATGGCTACAAAAGCGTTCGTCGATAAGCATCCGAACGCCACGCCTGATGAGATCGCGAGAGGGCTGGGCGGAAACTTCTGCCGTTGCGGCACGTACGCCGGCATTAAAGGCGCTGTGGCCCAGCTCTCCAAGGGTGGACAACAGCAGAAAGGGGGAGCATAGCCATGGCGGAAAACATTTATCAATGGCCCGATGCAAGTAAGCGCAAGCTGATCGGCAAGCGGATGAATCGCGTCGATGGCCCGGCGAAGTCGTCGGGGCGCGCCAAGTACACGTATGACCTTGTTCGCCCCAACATGCTCTATGGCGACAGCGTGAAGTCCCCGTATGCTCACGCCCGTGTGAAGAGCATCGATACCTCGGCAGCCGAGAAGATGCCTGGGGTGAAAGCCGTGCACATTATTCACGGCCCTAGCGATGGCGCCAAGGGCGAAGTCTTCTGGGCTGGAACCGACATCGTTGCCGTAGCCGCTGTCGACGAGCCGACCGCACGTGATGCCGTTCGTGCGATCAAAGTCGAATACGAGCAGCTTCCCCACCTCGTCTTGAACGACAAAGAGCCGAACCTTGGCGAGGCTGAGAAGAGCGACTTGTACAAAGTCGCCTCGAAGGAAACCGTCGGCGATCCGACTTCAGCCTTTCAACAGTCTGAAGTCACGCATGAAGGCTATTACGGCTCACCGGTGATCACGCATTGCTGTCTGGAAACGCACGGCAGTATTGCCGAATGGCCTGATCCCGATCACCTATTCCTTCACATCTCCACGCAGAACGTACCTGGGATCGGCGAGCAGGTGGCCAAAGCCGTCGATATGCCCGCTGCAAACGTTCATGTGCATCAGGATCACGTTGGTGGCGGATTCGGTAGCAAGCTCGGTCTGGATCCCTGGGGAGTCGCAGCAGCCCAGCTCTCAAAGAAAGCCGGCGGCGTTCCGGTAAAGATGATGCTCAACCGCGCGACCGAATTGGAAACCGCCGGTTGTCGTCCTTCGGCTTACGCACGTGTGAAGGTTGGCGCAAAGAAGGACGGAACGCTTCTCGCGTGGGATTCTTACGCGTGGGGATCAGGTGGGCCTGGTGCTCCTGGGTCGCTGGCTATTCCCTACGTGTGGAAGGTTCCGAATCAGCAGAAACAATACGTTGGTGTGGTGAACCACATTGGTCCGGCGCGCGCCTGGCGGGCACCGAACCATCCGCAGATGTGCGTGATCACCATGGGTGCGCTCGACGATCTCGCCGCCAAGCTGGGAATGGACACCTTCGACTTCGTAAAGAAGAACATCGACCTACTCGACCCGCGCTCCAAGATCTACTCCGAAGAGCTCGATGCTGCCAACGAGCTTATGCAGTGGAAGGCACGCTGGCATCCGCGCGGCGATAAGACTGCTGGTCCGGTAAAGCAAGGAATGGGTTTGGCTCTACACACATGGGGCGGACGCGGTCACACCAGTAACTGCGATCTTTTGATTCATCCCGATGGCTCGGTCGAGATCAAAATGGGAACCCAGGATATCGGGACGGGAACGCGAACGTCGATTCTGGCCGTAGCCTCAGATACGCTTGGAATCCCCATGGAAGGGATCAATCTGCTGATCGGCGATAACCAATATCCGCCCGACAGCGCCTCGGGCGGCAGTAGCACGATCGGCGGCGTGAGTTCAGCGACCTTCCGTGCCGCTACCGACGCCAGGAACCAACTCCTGGCCAAAGTCGCTCCGGCTCTGAACGCCCAGCCGAATGAACTGGAAGTAGTTGACGGGCGCGTGCGTGTTGCCGGCAATCCAAGCCGCAGCCTCAGCTGGAAGGAAGCGTGTTCTAAATTGGGAGCGCAGACGCTCACCGTCAGGGGAAAGAATCCTGGCGAAGGCGATCTCATCAACAGCGGTGTTGGCGGCGTGCAGATGGCCGATGTCTCGGTCGATACTGAAACCGGGATTGTCAAAATCAACAAGATGGTCGCTATTCAGGATTGCGGTCTTGTGATCAGCCCCAAGCAGGCGGAAAGCCAGGTTCTGGGCGCGCTGATCATGGGTGTGAGTTATGCGCTGTACGAAGAGAAGGTCATGGATCAGACCACTGGCACGATGCTCAACACCAACATGGATAACTATCGTCTCGCCGGACTCGGAGACGTCGGAGAGCTGGTGGTGAAACTGATGACCGGCCCGGGCTACGACGAGCGTGGCGTGATCGGCATCGGTGAACCGCCGACGGTTTCGCCCGGCGCGGCGATCTCGAACGCCGTGGCAAATGCCATCGGAGTACGCGTTCCCTACCTGCCGCTTACGCCGGAGCGCGTTCTAGCGGCGCTTGAGGGCGCCCAGTCAGAAGGAGGCCGCGCATGAGAGCCTTCGAATACACCAGTCCTAAACAGAAACAACAGGCTGTCGGATTGCTCGGGCAGAAATGGGATGACGCCGAGGTCCTCGCCGGAGGAAGCGATCTGCTTGCGCTGATGAAGGACGATATCGTCCATCCCAAGCGCCTGGTCAACGTGAAAGATCTCCAGGAGCTGCGTGGCATCAGCTTCACGCCCGCAAGGGGATTGCGCATCGGGTCCCTGATGACTCTGATCGAAATCTCCGAGAACGCGCAGGTGAAGGAGCGCTATCCGATGCTCGCTCACGCTGCCGGCGATGCCGCGAGTCCGCAGATTCGTAATGTGGCTACGATCGGCGGGAACATGTGCCAGCGTCCCAGATGCTGGTGGTACCGGAGTGGATTTGGCCTGCTCGCCATGGGCCCGAACGGAAAATCGCTCGTGCTCGATGGCGACAACCGTCATCACGCGATCCTCGGGAACGACGGGCCAGCGTACTTCGTTAGCCCTTCAACGGTTGCGCCCGCGTTGATCGCTTACAACGCGCGCATTCGGCTCTTTGGTCCAAAAGGGCCGCGCGAGGTTCCCCTCGAGAAGTTCTTTGTAATTCCCAAGACGGAAGCTGAGCGCGAACACGATCTTCGTCCCAATGAGATCGTCACAGATTTGATCGTACCGGCGCCTCCGGCCGGTGTGAAGGCCTCGCACTACGAAGTCCGGCAGAAGGTCGCATTCGATTGGCCTTACGCCACGGCCTCAGTGGTTCTCGACATGAACGGAGACACCGTTCGTTCGGCTCGCGTAGTGATGAGTCACGTAGCACCGATTCCCTGGGTCTCAAACGAAGCCGCACAGGCTGTCGCCGGAAAGGCGATCTCCGAAGAGACGGCCGATGCCGCCGGAGCTGCAGCCGTGGCCAATGCCAAGAGCCTGGGCCAAAACAAGCACAAGATCAAACTCGCTCGCGTAGCGGTAAAGCGCGCGCTGCTTCAGGCTGCCAAAGGAGGACAGGCATGATTGTCAATGATTTCGAGCGTTTTAACACGAATCATCCAGATCTCTGTCCCTCGCTGCGCTGGAAGAGGATTTACCTGAATGTGGAACCCGATCCAACCGTGCCACCCGCGAACGATGGGAATTTTTGGTGCGTGCACACGCAGACGTGCATTGGGCCGGATGGACAGGTGGCGGAACCGGGCAATTGTCGCGGACATCGTCCGTGTCATGGCACGGGCAAGTGTGGGTAGTTCTTTATTCAGGAGATTTGTTGCGGCAGGCACACTTAACAAGTGTCATCCTGAGCCCCTCTTTTGGGCGAAGGATCTCCCGCGATGCGTCAGGTGTAATTTGCACCGTCCTGGCACTTTCACGAAAATAGTCGTGTAAGAGCCGGAATACGGCAAAGAATCTTAGACATTCCGGAAGATCCTTCGCCAACAGAAGGCTCAGGATGACAGTTTTAGAGGGTTCGTGCGATGGCGGAAGCACCGAAAAATCTCGTCACGCATCAAAAACAAAGTGTAGGAGTACGCAATGCGTAATTTGATCAGACTTCTCATCACAATCACGGCATTAGGCGCCTTTGCCTTCGCAAGTCAAGCACAGAAGATTACCGGCGACTACCTCGAAAGCCGCAGCGCGGACGTGTATGTGGCGCAATGCTTCGCCAATGGTGAAGTTGGACTCGTCGGCGATCAGGCGCTGCTCGCCTGGCATGTTCGCAATGGAAGCTGGGACGGACAGAAGCTCGATGGGCTCACTGTGATAGCTGCCGTCAAGGCCAATGCAACGCTCGGCGATCCGTATGCGAATCCGTATCCGGCTAAGTCCGTCATGCTGGTTGATGAGCAGGCAACCCCGGCTCAGCGAGATGCGCTGGTTGCGTTCGCTCAGCATATGAGCGGAAAGCTCACCTCGACGGTGCTCCGCGTAATCCCAACGACAATTGAGATGAATGTACTGCGCGACCATTCTCACCACGGTGAGGCAACGCTTCGCGCCGGAACCTTCGCTGAAATCCAGACTCGTGCGCTGAATGAAGGCGATCACACATGCGGCGCTGAGACTACTTATTACCCGCCGTTGACGAAGCTAGAGCATTCGATGGCTGCCGTTGCGATGACGGATGAATATCAAGGTCCCGGATTGGGCGTGGATTGGGATCGTCACGGCAAGCGCAGCGCTTTCGTTGGCAGTTTCGCTGAATGAGTCCTCAGAGTCCCGCCCGGCGGGATTCCGAGTTCCCTTCATCGTCCCATTTTGACTCAGGTGTTTTTCGTGGCGGAAACCGTTGACACCTGCGTAGAAGCTGTCCTATAGTGCAGTTCGATAACCGTCATGCAAACACTCCGATTTACCGGCTTCTTTACATACCGCTACTGGTTTTTTACGAGTAGCGGCTCCGGTGAAGCGCGTGCATGCAGACGAATTTAGAGTTTTAATCGTTTAGCAATCATCAGCAGAAACACCGAAGGCCGCGACTCCAGAGTCGCGGCTTTTGCATTCTGCGGAGATTCCAAGGAGACGGGCAGTGATCATCAACATGGCAGAAGGCGCAACCGAAGCCGAAATTCAGCACGTAATCGACAACGTAGTGCTCTGCGGCTACCAACCTCACGTAATTCGCGGAACCGAGCGAACAATCGTCGCAGCCGTCGGCAGCGGCGGAAACCGCACACTTCTCGAAGCACTGAAGGTAGCTCCTGGCGTGGAAGACGCTATTCCCATCGCGCATCCATTCAAGCTGGTGAGTCGGCAGGTGCGTCGAGAGCCTAGCGTAGTGGAAGTTGCCGGCGTGAAGATTGGCGGTGAAGAAATAGTTGTAATTGCCGGACCTTGCTCGGTCGAATCGCGAGAGCAACTGCTCGACACAGCAGTCGCGGTGAAGAACGCTGGCGCTCGCATGCTGCGTGGCGGAGCGTACAAGCCGCGCACATCTCCTTATGACTTCCAAGGTTTAGGCATCGAAGCGTTGAAGATTCTCACCGAGGCGCGCGAGCTGACAGGTCTTCCTGTCGTTACCGAGGTGATGAGCACCGAAGACGTTGATCTGATTGCCGAACATGCGGACGTGCTTCAAGTTGGTGCTCGCAACATGCAGAACTTCGCCCTGCTGCGGCGCCTCGCGAAGGTGGATCGTCCCATTCTGCTGAAGCGCGGTCCATCAGCCACGGTGAAAGAATGGCTGCTGGCAGCCGAGTATCTGCTCTCTGGTGGAAACTCTCAGGTCATTCTTTGTGAGCGTGGGATCAAGACGTTCGAAACCGAGTTGCGCAACACGATTGACCTAGCTGCGATTGCTCTGGCAAAGGAACTCTCGCATTTGCCGGTGATCGCCGATCCTTCCCACGGAACCGGCCGCAGAAGTCTGATCAGTGCAGTCTCGAGAGCGGCAATTGCAGTCGGCGCAGATGGGTTGATTGTTGAGGTACACCCTTGTCCTGAGCGTGCCTTGTCTGATGGTCCTCAATCTCTCGACTTGCAAGGCTTTGCTGCGATGATTCGGGGATTGTCGGAGCCACTACGGCGCGTAGCTCCGTTGGAAATGCCAGCTTCTGCTTAGAGACAGGACTCAGTTGGTTCGCAGCGATTGATGCGCAACTTCGACAAAGGCCGTAGCCGCTCGTGGCAGAGTGCGGTCCTTGCGGTACACCAACCCAAGCTCCCGCTTGAGCTTGAGGTCCTTGATTGGGATCAAGCGAAGGCGTCCGGCAATCACGTCGTCCTGGGCAAAACTGGTGCTGATCACCGAAGCCCCAAAACCCGTGGCAACGAACTGCTTGATAAGGGTAATGCTGCCCAATTCCATCGAGATGCGCAGGCTGTCGCGGAAGGGATTGAAGATGCGTTCCAGGACCTGCCGCGTCGATCCTGTCTTAGGAAAGATAAGCGGCACCTCAGCAACTTCTGCCAGCGTGACGACTTTCTTGCTTGCGAGCGGATGGCTGGCTTGAATGACCAGCTGCAATTCGTCGCTGAACATACGCACGACGCGTAGCGCCGTGCTCTTCACGGGCAGCGTGACGATTCCCACGTCGACCGCCCCCGCTTCGATCTTCTCGATGATCTTGCGACTGAAATTCCGGTACACGCTGATCCGCACCGATGGATACTTGCCATGGAAACGTTCAAACACTTTGGGCAGGACGTAGAGGAACGTCGCCTCGTTGGCGCCAATCGAGAGTACGCCACGCGTTTCCTGTGACGCGTGTGACAACGCATTCCTCGACTCATCGTGGAGGCGCAGCAGACTCTGGGCATACTGCAGGAGGATTTCACCAGCAGGCGTCAGGCGCACAGTCTTTCCTGAACGATCAAACAACCGTTGCTGATAGTCATCTTCAAGTTGACGAATCTGCGCGCTGACCGCCGGCTGCGAGCGAAACACCTTCGCCGCAGCGCGCGAAAAGTTGCCCTCTTTCGCCACTTCGACGAATGTCTTGAGGTGATCTAAATCCAATCCTGGTAATCCATTCACGGCTTCACTTTATGCTCTTCTCGATTACACAGTGCAACATCCTGTTTCTCCCAATAAGAAAAATCAATTCTCATGATTGATTTCTCTGATATTGCTAGAACATGTGGATGTGGAGGAAAGAAGCAATCATGCGAAAGCTCGTCACAATTATCGCCATTTTATTCTGCGCAATCGCTACGCTGCCTGCACAGGATGTTCAAAGCACCTCAAGGGTCGCGTCATCAGATGCCCGAGAGGCTCAACACGCCAATACAGATCCAAACAATGTCACAGCTGATCTCTCAAAAATGCAGGTCTTGCTTGGCCAGATGCAGAGGAATGTGGCGTTCGTCTCTGCCGGCGACACGCCGCTAAAGCATCAGTTCCAACTGGAGATCGAAATGTGGCAGCTCCTGCTCCGCGACATGGAAAAGAAACTCAGCACACAGGAGAATGTCCCAGCGAAATGATCAGAATTCGAAGGTGACGAAGCGCGCGCGCTCGTCTCCCACATTCTTGAACTGGTGTCGCCCTGCGCTGATCCATACCGCATCTCCGGACTTCACGTGCAGCACCGGCTTCTCACGAAGATCAGAATCCTGACTCGCCAAATCAGTCAGACTGACATCCGTAACCGCAACCAGAAGCATATCGTCACGCAAGGCGGCAGCTCGAAAAGACTCGCCAACACCCAGTAACGTTCCTGCAAGTGTCACTTCGCCGAGGCTCACGGCCCACAAAGGTTCCAAGTGAGTCGCACCCTTGCATCCGCAGACAGTTCTTGCAGTGCTTCCGGAACATTCACATCCACTCGAGACAAGTCCTCGTGGCTTCAGCGCAACCATGACCCCACGAAAATCTGTCGCACCTGTATTGGTTACAAGGCTGGTCTCGAAGCTTGAGAAGAAACGCGTGTCGCCAGCTTGCATCCGAAGATCCACCTTCCACTGTTGGCGAGCGAAGGCAACTGTGGAATCCGTAAGTGAGAGCCAGAATGTGTCATGGGCGGATTGAAATGTGGAGGCGGAAGCACGCGCAGGTAAATTCAGCTCGTAAACCGCAACTACGTCGTTTTCGAACCTGGTACGGTACTGTCCCGATTCCGGTGACTGACCCAAGGCGAGAGTTGACGCCAGCGCAAAGACCACCGCAGACCACCGGATCACAATTGCCCCACTGCGTTTACGAGTTTACGCACATCGTCTTCTTTCACGACGATTCGTTCATGTTCACCTGGAATCCTGTGCCCAATCGATACTTTCTCATTGTGAAACCGCATAGGACCAGGAATCGTGCTCCGCAAACCCGCGTGAACCTCTCTTACCCCAGTTTCCTGCAATATCCGCCGAACATTTGCGGGCCTGATCCCTCCAGCGGCGATGATCTTGATTCGATTTCCGGCGATACGAACAAGACTCGCAATACGCTTCGAGCCTTCAATCGCACTCGCTTCTCCGCCCGACGTGAGCACCCGGTCCACGCCGCTAGAGATCAGGTCTTCGAGAGCGTTCTCGAGGTTGCTGCAAACATCAAAGGCGCGATGAAAAGTAACCGACAGAGGGCGAGACGCCTCTACCATCTGACGAGTCCGCTCGACGTCGACCGTTCCATCAACATTGACGAATCCGAACACCACTCCGTTAGCGCCTGAGCGCTTAGCCATATTGATGTCGCGACGCATGACCTCTGATTCAAGTTCTGAATAGTGAAAATCGCCTCCACGAGGCCGAATCATGACATGCAAATCCTTAACGAGCTTCTCTCGTAGGATTGTGATCAAGCCCTCACTGGGAGTCACGCCACCTTCAATGGGATTGCTGAACAACTCCACACGATCGGCTCCGCCAACCTGAGCGGCGATTGCCGATTCGACACTGTGCACCGCAATTTCGACAATGGTTCGGGTCGTCACAAACATTTGCGGTTCAGATTTGGGATAGTAACTTCGTGTAACTTTCGTAACGCGGCGATGTTACCGGCTATTCCTAATTTGCCACCAAAAAGTTAGTAACTTCGCGTAAATCCGCTCGCCGTGTTCCGAATTCGCCTGTAAACTCATTTTGGAATTGGCCATACAACTCAAGAATGATTGTCCAGAGTAGCAGGCAGCTGCTATTTTTCTGGGATGGACTTTTTGAGTTTTATTGGTACAATTTCCCCTTCCCGAATCGGGAGTTAGGAGACGCTGTTGGACACAGAACAGATTCTTGAAGCACTGAGGGCCGAACGTCAGCGTATCGACAAGGCCATCGCTGCACTCGGAGGGAGTTCTCGAACGGGACGAAGCGCCCAGGGACGCCGAGGGCCGCGGCACATGAGTGCAGAAGCACGTAAACGCATTTCAGAAGCACAGAAGCGGCGCTGGGCAGCACAGCGCAAGAAATCAAAATCTTAAGAAAACATCAGGAAAAATTACACTATGGCCAAATCATCGAAAAAGAAAGCTTCAGCTTCGCGCAAAGGCGGAGCTGGAAAGATTGTTCCTCTCGCCACTCTAGAGAAACAAGCCATTCAGAACGCCTTGAAAGTCGTCAACGACGATAAGCTCAAAGCCGCCCGCCTGCTTGGCATCGGCAAGACAACTCTGTATCGCAAGCTGAAAGAGTACGGCTGGTAATAGTAGATACCTATTCGTGCCGCAGCGCAGTCATCGGATCCAATTTCGTAGATTTTCGCCCCGGCACGTAGCATGCGAACAAGGCCAGGACACCAAGCAGGAGCGGGGCTCCGACGATTATCAACGGATCGGAGCTGCTCCTGCTGTTCACGTTTCCCACTGTGGATGAAACCGCCGCAAGGCCTCGTTCTGCCAAAATTGCCAGTGTTGTCCCTATAAGGATGCCAGTCAGCAGCAGCGCTGAAGCCTCCTTGAGGACAAGTGTAAGGACGTCCTGGCTGCGGGCGCCGAGGGCCGCGCAGCGCGATATCTCGCGGTAGCGCTGACTTACAGAATAAGCTGCCAATCCCGCCAGTCTTACCACGGCGCGAATTACCCATTAATGTAATTAGCCCGTTGGTCCATGCCGCGATTAGAGTGGGGGCTTAACTGATCAAGATGCTCTTGCATCGTGGGGGCATTAGGCTGCAACAAGAGCAAGATAGCTCGACAAAGTTAGATTTCTCTTCTCTTATTGCGGTGGAGGAGCAGTCGATGAAGGAGCAGGTTGCCCATCGATGGTTTTAGGTTCCATGAGCTCGACACGAGTGCCGTCGGGGTCGAACAGGTTAGCCTGTCGCTTACGATTCTTGCCAACCTGCGTCTTGATCTCGCGTCCATACAGCTTGCGTGCCGGTCTCTTTTCCAGATCCTGCACGGCTTTTTCTATATCGGGAACTTCGAGTGACAAGTGATTCTTCACACCGCGCTCCTGAGCAGACGGCGTGCCCGTATACAGCATGAATTCCACGTAGTCGTCGCCGTCGGGCACTCGCACGTTCACCCAGCTCAGTTGCGTGCCGTTCGAACTGCCCCGCCAGAATTCCTGGAACCCGAGCAGATCGCGATAAAACTTCATCGACGCTTCCAGGTCGCGAACTAGAAAGCCGACATGCATGATGCGGCTCGATATGCGACTGGTCGGAGCAAACTTATCCTGATTCCTGCCGGTCAGGCTGTCCGGAAGATATTGAACGATCTCGACCGTGTGTCCGTCTGGATCCTGAATCGTGAAGTTGTAATTTCCGGTCTTCCCTTTCGCTACTGTTGCTGGAACTTTGATCCCGTGTTCAGCTAGGTAGTCGCGCATTTGCTCAGCATTGTCGGTGTAGACCGCGACGTGATTGAGTTGGCCGTCTTCCTTCGGAGGATCGGTAAACAGCTCGACATACTGTTTGTCATTAATTTTGACAAACGCAATTCGGATTGATCCGTCGTCCCGCTTGAGAGTGAATGGCTCCTGATATCCCAGGAAATCTTCGTAGAAAGTACGCGCCTTCGCGAGGTCGCTCGTGAAGAGAGCGATGTGAGCAACCCCGAGAATTCGCGGGCGTTGCGTCGCCGTTTGGGCAGGAAGCGTCGTGACGAGCAAGAGAATGAGAACGAATCGGATGGGGTTCATACAATGAAAACCGTCTTAGAATGTCCCCCGCCGAAGCCACACTGCTGTTCGGCAGCGCATTCAGATTCGACAATATATCGTGTAATGCGAACTCTCACTGGAGGCTTAATGATGAACCGTCGCGAACTGTGCTCGCTGTTACCTCTTCTGGCTGTAACCAAATCCTGGGCTGCAGACGACCAGACGCTCTCTTCCCGCACATGGCCGTTTGACGAATTGCAGGCCAAGACCAGCGGAGGACACACTACACGCCCCGTCACCAACGGCAAGATTTCAACGGGGGAGCACGTGGAGGCGCATGAAACCACGCTCGACCCCGGCGAGATGCCCCACGCGCCACACCGCCATGCCCACAGCGAGTTCTGGCTCATTCGCGAGGGTACGGTCGAATTGACCATCAATGGACAAACACATCGGCTAGGACCGGGTGGAGTAGGACTGGCAACAGGCAATGATCTGCACGGCATAAAGAACGTCGGAACTACTCCGGCAAACTATTTCGTAGTGGCCGTCGGGAACATGGGTTGAGGGGTCATGGATTTCGAATGAACGCAAGGCAGCTACGAACGCAAGTAGCTGCCATTCTTCTCGGATATCGCGTCTGACACCAGCTTTTGCAGTCACCAGAGAGTGTTACCTCCCACGTGAGTGATTTGCTTGCCTGTTCTCTCTGCCTGATAACGATTCCGTGAAGTTTTCCTAAATCGATTTTTTCGTGTGTCTTGACAGTGGTCATAAGGCTCGTACAACATGCTCGACCACCCCACACAACCCTGTTTCGCGGTACAAAACGGGCCAGGAGGAGCGATGGTCAGCAAGATGAGAGCCTGTACAGTTTTGATGTTTGCAGCGTGCGCACTGTCAATCACGACTGTTCAATTGTTAGGACAAGCCGTGAACGGCACACTGTTGGGTACCTTGACCGATTCATCCGGCGCGGTCGTGCCCGCAGCACAAGTCACCATTACCGAAACCGGAACTGGCATTCCTCACTCAACCCAGAGCAATGCGAGCGGCAATTACGTCTTCCCGAACCTTCCACCCGGCTCATATACCCTCGTTGCCGAGGCACGCGGTTTTAAGAAGCAGAGCAGGCCAGACGTCCGACTGGACGTGAATAGTACCGTGCGCGTGGACATGACGATGCAGCCCGGCGCCGTGACGGAAACGGTGGAAGTAACGGGGGCGATCGCGCCGCTGAAAACCGATCGCGCGGATGTGAGCCAAAACATCGAGACCGCGCAACTACAGCAATTGCCCATTGGTGGAGCAAACCGCAACTTCCAGAGCTTACTTGCACTGGTGCCGGGTACGGTAAAGCCGCATCGGGATCATTCCGACTTCTTCAATGCGCAAGACACGCTCTCGACTGAGGTGAATGGTCAATCGCGCGAGTTTAATCAGCTGGCAATCGAAGGGGTCAACGACGATGAGCGTACGGGCTTGCTGCAGATTTACGTGCCGCCATCAGAGGCGATCGAGACCGTCGACGTGACCACCAGCAACTATTCTGCAGAGTTCGGACGGGCAGGAGGCGCCGTTACGAACGTAATTTTGAAATCTGGGACCAATAACTTTCACGGCTCACTGTACGAATACAACCGCGTGAGCGCTCTCCAGGCGCGCACGTATTTCCAGCGTACCGCCGCTGGTCCCAGCCCGATCGCGCGCACTACCTTCAACTACTACGGGGGAACGATCGGTGGGCCAATTATCAAGGACAAGACGTTCTTCTTCTTTGACCTGCTGCGCATCGACGACATTCGCGGGCAGTTTCAACTCGGCACCTTGCCCACAGACGCCTTCCGCAACGGCGACGTAACGGCAGCTATTACTGCGGGTAAGGCGAATATTTACGATCCATTTACAGGGGCCGCTAATGGTACGGGCCGCCAGCAGATCTTCGCTACTTCGGCTCCCGGTGTTGCCACGATTCAAGGTCGCAATGGGCTGGTGGACGCGTTTAATCCTGCCTGCAAAGCGGGTACTTGTAACAACATTATTCCGCTGGCTTTGATGGATCCGATATCGCTTAAGATCCTTGCGTTGGTACCGCATGCGGGCAACAGCCTGAGCAACAACTATCAGCAGAACACGCAATTTAGGAAAAACAGCACTTCGTTTGACGCCAAGATTGATCACAACTTTAGTGAGAAGGACCGCCTGGCCTTCCGTTTCAGCCGCGCTACGCAGAATCCCTTTCAGCAGCCAATTTTCGGTCTCGCAGGCGGATTTGCAAATGGCGGGTTCCAAGGTCAGGGAAACCAAACTGAGGAAAGCGGCGCTATCAATGAGACACACATCTTTTCGCCCACGTTGGTAATGGAGACTCGCGGCGGGATCAGCCATTACCGCAATACGACCATTACTCCCGATCACGGATCAACTGCAACCACAGACCTCGGCATTCCCGGGGCGAACCTTGACGCTTTTACCAGCGGTCTAACACAAATTGAAATCCAAAATGGTTTTTCCAATCCTTTTGTCGGATACTCTGCCTCCCAGCCTTGGGATCGTGGAGAGACAAACATCAATGTTGTGAACACATGGACGAAGATCAGCGGCAATCACACCTTCAAGTGGGGAGCGGATATCCGAAGACTGCGCGATGATTTGGTACAGGCGCAGACCTTTGGCCCACGTGGTCACTATGTGTTCGGTACCGGCACTACCTCTCTTAATGGGGGCACTGGCAGCGCCACACTGGCGAACAACTTCGCTGCATTCTTGATTGATGCTCCAACACAGACCGGGAGGGACATTTCCCTCGTCTCGGGTGCTTGGAGAGAGACGGAAGCCTTCTTCTTCGGTCAGGATACCTGGCATGCCACAAGCAAATTGACCATCGACGCTGGGCTACGCTGGGAGTTGTATTTGCCAGCGACTCCGAGTCATGCCGGGCGGTACTCCAACTACGATCCTTCGATCAATCGGCTGGTAATTGCCGGTGTCGCCGGCAATCCGTCAAACCTTGGCCGAGAGACTTACTACAAGTACTTCGCGCCGCGGCTTGGGGTCGCATACAGAGTCAATGAAAAAACGGTTGTGCGTGCAGGCTTCGGAATCAGTTATGAGCCCTTCACGAATAATCAATACGCGTTCAACTTCCCCGTCCGCCAGAACCAGGGCACGAGTCAAATCAACAGTTTTGCTCTTCCCACTTTCAGCAACGGGTTGCTGGGTGTATTCCCAAATGGATTTCCAGCGCCGAGCGCTGTCGCGATTGCGACTGACGGAACCGTCACCCCGAGCAACGGCGATCCTTACAATGTGGTCGACAAACACTTCCAGCAGCCATACGTTGAGTCGTACAACTTCTCCATTCAGCAATCGCTGCCCGGCAACTTCGTTCTCGATTTGGCATATGTAGGCAATCACGGCGTCAAGATTCCGGTTGGATTTAACGTGAATGCCGCCACTACTCCTGCAGTCGTGAACGGTGCGCTAACGAACACCTGCACCGTAGAACCGCTGTGCGTACAGTTTGGCCGTACGGCGGCAACCACGTTCCTGTTCAAGCCCACAGTCTCGAACTACAACTCGTTGCAGGCGAGACTTGACCACAAGTTTAAGGGTGGGTTCCTGCTCACCACCTCGTATACGTGGGCAAAAGCGCTAGCCTATCGCTCGGATATGAACGCTGATGACGGGGGACCGGATAACTACATCGACTTTCAACGCAACTATTCGGAAACGAGCCGCAGTCGGAGACACACGTTTGTTCAGAGTTACGTGTACGAGCTGCCTTTCGGAAAAAACAAGCACTTCCTCAATTCTGGCCCGGCCAGTTGGATTCTGGGCGGATGGGGCGTGACCGGCGTGCTCACCCGGATGAGTGGTGCGCCGCTTCACTTCACGGCAAACGGAAACAACCTCAATGCGCCTGGATCCACACAGTATCCGGTTCAGATTGCTCCATTCCACGTGCTGGGGGGCATCGACACCAACTTGTGGTTCGATACTTCTGCGTTCTGCCAGCCGGCTGGCACAAACGCGAATCCAAACTGCCCAGTGGTTGCCAACGGAGTACTCGGCAACATGCGGCGCTACCAGTTCTCCGGCCCGGGATTCTTCAATCTCGATGCAGCAGTGTTTCGTAACTTCCCCGTAGGGGAAAGAATGGGATTTGAGTTCCGAGCCGAGGCCTTTAGCGTGACCAACACTCCACACTTCAATAACCCTGACACGAGCTTCACTTCTTCAACTTTTGGACGCATAACCGGAACTGGATCGGTGAACAACCAGAACGTTGGGGACGGAAACCGCACCGTGGAGTTGAGCGCAAGATTCACATTCTGACCGTACGGGCCGGATCAGCATCCAAACTGATCCGGCCTGTTTTTTCGCCGCAAAGAATTTCCTGCACTGATGCGCCCAACGCATGCCGCATCGGGGACGAAATGGACTTCTGGAGCGCACGAGCGGTAATGTTATGAATGCTAGGAGTCTCTGAGAAGGAGCCTGAGGAGAATGTCTTCGTTTTCTCGTCGTGATTTTCTGAACGGCGCCATCGCTGCCGCTGCATTGGCGGCGCTTACCAAGCCTGCTATGGCGGCTTTTGAGCCGCTTTACCCGCCGATGGACTTGTCCTACTTTGATACTCCAGTGTCGGCGGCGCCCGCAGACATAAAGTTTGGATACGCCTCGATCACGTGGGGCGGCAACGACCGTCAGGCAATCGAGGATGTCTCAGCCCTTGGCTTCCCCGGAATTCAGTTGCGTTCTGACGTTCTAAAGGAATTCCCAAATCCGACCGACTTGCGCGATCTGCTGCAGCAACACCATCTGACAATGGTGGCGCTGTCCAGCGGCACTGTGAGCGTCGAATCCTCAGAAAACGAGGAGATCGCAAAACATACCGCAAATGCGAAGTACGCCCATGATGCGGGCAGCCTGTACCTGCAGGTTATCGACGCAAAGCCGAAACGCGCCGTTACCGCCAGCGATTACAAGGCTCTGGGTCGTCGAATTACTGAGATTGGAAAGCGTTCGGCTGACTTAGGTGTGAAGCTTGGCTATCACAACCACATGGAGACCATCGGCCAGAGTCCAGAAGAAGTGGATCGCGTTCTAGATGCTAGCGATCCACGTTACGTGAAGCTGGAGCTCGATATCGCTCACTACTTACAAGGTGGAGGCGATCCGGTAAAGGCGATTCACAAGTATCGCGACCGGCTTCTGTTCATGCACATAAAGGACGTCGAGAGTATTCCGAAAGAGCAATCGTCGCGCGGAAGAGACTTCCGGTTCGTCGAACTGGGACGCGGACGCGTCGATGTGCCGGCCACCTTCAAAGCACTTCACGAGATCGGCTTTAGGGGCTGGGCAGTTGTGGAACTCGATGTAGTTCCTGATCCCTCGCGCTCACCAAAGGACGCAGCATTGATCAGCAAGAACTATCTTCACGACCGGCTGGGGTTCGCGATATGAGCTCCCAATTTCGAGTCGCTGTCATCAACGATGAAATCGGCCAGGACTTCGGGCATGCAGTAGACGTAGCCTCTCGTGAGTTTGGCATGCAATGGATCGAACTGAGAGGGATGTGGAACAAGAACATCCTGAAGCTGGATTCGAAAGAGATCGACGAAGCCCGCCAGTTGCTGGAGCGCGCCAAAATGCGCGTGACTGATATTGCGAGTCCGGTCTTCAAGGTAGATTGGCCCGGGGCACCGCTATCCAAGGCTGCGGAAAAGCGCGACACCTTCAGCGCCGATTACACGTTCAAGCAGCAAGACGAATTGCTGGATCGCTCGTTCGAGCTGGCCAAGGCGTTCAACACCGATCGTGTTCGGATTTTCGACTTCTGGCGGCTAGATGACCAGACTCCCTATCGCGCCGCGATCGACGACAAGATGCGCGAAGCCGCCGACAAGGCTGCGAAGAAGAACATCATTCTGATTCTTGAAAATGAGTACGCCTGCAACACCGCAACGGGAGCCGAGGCCGCGCGCCTGCTCTCCGCAGTGAAGTCGCCCAACTTCATGGTCAACTGGGATCCTGGCAACGCCGCCATGCGTGGCGAGAACGCCTATCCGGACGGCTATGACACGCTGCCGAAAGATCGCATCGGCCACGTACATTGCAAGGACATTCAGAAAAAGGCAGCCGGCAATGGACAAGAATGGGCTGCTATGGGAAAGGGCACCATCGATTGGGTCGGACAGTTCCGCGCGCTCAAGCAGCAGGGCTACAAGTACGCCACCAGCCTCGAAACTCATTGGCGTGGCGCCGGCACGCCGGAGGAATCGACTCGTCAGAGCTGGTCAGGCATGAAGGAAGAACTGCAAAAGGCTGGGGCGCTTTCATAGCCAAATGCTGCATGTAGGATTCATCGGCGGCGGCAACATCACAGACACTCACATTCGCGCAGCTCTGGCCATTCCAGGGCTGCGCATTGCTGCCGTGGTCGGAACAAATCGCGGCCGGGTGAGAGCACTCGCGGAGAAATACGGCATCGGAGACTACGATGATCTGCGGCAATTTCTTTCGCATCGACCTTTGGACCTGGTAATTATCGGCAGCCCTTCCGGAGTTCACGCGGCTGAGGGAATCGCAGCCTGTGCAGACGGGAAGCACATCCTGGTGGAGAAACCAATCGACATTACCACTGAGCGGGCTGACGATCTGATCTCGGCAGCCAGGCGATCTGGAGTCAAGCTCGGCGTCATCTTTCAGGACCGCCTGAAACCTGACATTCTTCGGCTGCGCGATTGGATTCGATCCGGCAAGCTTGGCCGCATCCTTCTGGTTGAGGCTTCCGTGAAGTGGTACCGTCCACCGGAGTATTACAGTAATTCAAAATGGCGCGGCACCTTGCGCCTCGATGGCGGCGGAGCACTGATGAATCAGGGCATCCACACGGTCGATTTGCTTCTGTATCTTCTCGGCGACATCAATCGCGTGCAAGCCGTTACCAAAACCGCGCTTCACAAAATCGAATCTGAGGATACCTGCGTGGCGACGCTTGAGTTCGAGGATGGAGCGGTTGGAGTGTTGCAATCAACTACAGCTGCCTTTCCCGGGTATGCGCGCAAGGTTGAGGTCACCGGTTCTGAAGGAACTGTGTGTCTTGAGCAGGATCGGATTACGAGAATTGATCTGAAAACTCCTCTAAAAGACGGATTGCAGACCGAACCGGCAGATCAAAATGCCAGTGCGAACTCACCAGTCGTGAGCGATGTTCGCGGACATCAGCGCATCCTTGAGGACTTTGTAAAGAGTATCGAAACAGGAACCGCCGCGGTTTGTAGCGGCGACGAAGGACGACGAAGTCTTGCCGTAGTTGAGGCAATCTATCGTTCGGCACGCCTTCATGACGCAGTGGCGTGCTGATCACAAGAGCTACCAACAGGAGAAGGTCACAAGGGAGGACAACGTGTCAGAGAAATCAATCGCAAGACGTGACTTCATAAAACAGGCCGCTCTAGGAACTGCGGCATTGATGGTTTATCCACCGCGTGTGCTCGGAGCAAACGACCGTGTACGAATCGGGATGATCGGTGTCGGTGGACGCGGCAGCGAGTTGCTGAAACAAATTGTCGCTGTACCGAATGTTGACCTGGTTGCAATGGCCGACGTCTATCCTCGCCGCTTCACCGAAGCGAGGGCCGTGGTTCCGAATATCCAGACCTACGACGATCATCGCCGCCTGCTCGACCAGAAAGACATCGATGGCGTGATTGTTGCCAGCCCTCTGCATATTCACGCTCGACATTTTCAGGACACGATTGCCGCCGGCAAAGATTTGTATTCGGAAAAAACGATGACCTGGTCGATTCCCGAAGCCGAGGACTGCTTGAAGGCGGCGAAGAATTCGGACCGTGTGGTGCAGATCGGTCTTCAGCACGAGAGTGATGGCTCACTCGCGGACACGAAGAAGTGGATTAAAGACGGCGTTGTCGGCAAGGTAACAATGGTCGAGTCGTGGATGAGCCGCAACAGTCCGCATGGGAAAGGACAGTGGGTGCGACCCATTCCTGCTGACTGTACGGCCGCAAATGTGAAGTGGGATGCCTTCCTCAACGGCCGCCCTTCACAGCCATTCGACGCGAACAAATTTATCAACTGGCGATTGTTCTGGCAGTTCTCCGGCGGAAATGTGACGGAGAACCTGATTCACCAGATTGCATGGATCATGACGGCACTTGATCTACAGATTCCAACTGCTGCCTACATGACGGGCGGTGTCTTCTCAGAGAAGGACGGACGCGAAGTTCCCGACACGATCGCGATCACCTTCGACTTCCCACAAGACATCGTCGTGAACTGGCAGTCCACCTTTAGCAACAGCCGCTACGGACTTGGCGAGCACCTTCTCGGTAGCGATGGAACGATTGAGCACGTTGCCGGCGAACAGAACATGGTCACGGGCAAATCAGAGTCCGCGACGCGCTACTTCCCCGAGAAGGCCAACCGCAAGAATGGCGCAGCGCTTACCGGCAATACACCCGACCAGAACCACATGCAGAACTGGGTCGATTGCATTCGGTCGCGCAAGCAGCCGAATGCCTCCGTGGACATTGGCTATGTTTCTGCGGTCGCCGGCCACATGGCCAACCTCTCCTATCGTCGCAAGGCACGCATCACCTGGGAGGAGGCAAAAGCGATCCAGCCCGAGGTGTAACGAGTTTGTAACTAACTGACGGCGGCTCCTCAAATCCCATTTCGGAGCCGCCGTTTTCGCATGTTATCCTAGATAAGAGTAGTTGCTTCTGACCTCGTTCTAGAGCCCTACCTCAGCAAGTTCCCGAAATAAGGCAAATTGCACCCAAATGATTTCTGTTTGCAACGTAAGCATGCGCTACGGCGCCAAAATACTGTTCGACGACGTCTCCACAACCTTTACAGCGGGCCGGCGATACGGCCTTACTGGGCCGAACGGCTCTGGTAAGTCCACGTTCATGAAGATTCTCACCGGAGAACTTGATGCGCAAAAAGGCAATGTAGTTCGTCCACGCAAGCTTGGCGTGCTAAGCCAGGATCAGTTCGCATTCGATGCCTATCGAGTGATCGACACGGTGATCATGGGCAATCGTCGACTGTGGCAGGCGATCGAGGAGCGCGATCGCATCTTCGCCAAGCCGGAAATCACGGATGAAGACGGCATGCGCCTGGGCGAACTCGAAGGCATCGTGGCCGAAGAAGATGGCTACACCGCCGAGAGCGATGCAGCGATCCTGCTCGATGGCCTCGATATTCCTGAGCCGCTGCACGATCAGAAGATGAGCAATCTTCAGGGTGGACAGAAAGTCCGGGTTCTCTTGGCCCAGGCTCTCTATGGACATCCTCAAGCTTTATTGCTCGACGAGCCCACCAACCACCTCGATCTCGACTCGATCCACTGGCTGCAGGACTTCCTGATTCGGTACGAGGGCGCTGTAATCGTCATCTCACACGATCGCCACTTCCTCAACAGCGTGTGCACGCATGTCGCCGACATCGATTACGAAACCATCATCAGCTATACCGGCGGCTACGACGACATGGTGATGGCCAAGACTCAGGTTCGCTCGCAGATCGAGGCTGACAACGCTCAACGTGAAAAGAAGATTGCCCAATTGAATCAATTCATCGCCCGCTTCTCTGCCGGCACGCGATCGAGCCAGGTAATGTCGCGCAAGAAAGAAGTTGAGCGTCTGCAGACAACCGAGCTTGCCAAGTCCAACATTCAGCGTCCCTACATAAAGTTCACAATGAATCGGCCTTCCGGGCGACACGCCCTCGAGTTTAAGGATCTGTCGAAGAGCTACGGCGATAACACAGTAATCAGTGGATTTAGTGCCTCGATCGGACGCGGAGAAAAGATCGCACTGATCGGACGCAACGGCGCGGGCAAAACCACCTTGATTCGTTCGCTTCTCGGGAGCGCACCGACTATCAGCTCCGAAGGCCTGAGCATCGACTCCGGCGAAATCAAGTGGGGCCACGAGGTGCAGATCGGCTACTTCGCTCAGGATCACCGCCAGTCAATCGCAGATGGATTCACCACGCTGGACTGGCTCCGTCAGTTCGATGCCAAGGCGTCAACCGAAGAGCTGCGTGGACTCCTCGGTCAAATGCTCTTTCAGCGAGACGAGGCTCTGAAGCCGGTGGAGGCCCTTTCCGGCGGAGAGGCGGCGCGACTTCTCTTCTGCAAGCTCATGCTGGAAAAGCCCAATGTGCTGGTGCTCGACGAACCCACGAACCACCTCGACCTGGAATCGATCAACGCGCTGAATATCGCCCTTCAGCGATATGAAGGAACTGTCTTCCTGGTCACTCACGATCACGACTTGATCGAGGAAGTGGCAACCCGCATTTGGCATTTCGATCACGGAAAAATTGAGGATTTCAAAGGAACGTACGACGACTACAGCGCGAATGTAATGGTCTGACATGCCGGGGGAATCGAAAACGATTGCTTTAGCGACTGCAATATTTGACAGGCCCAAATCCCGCATCGGAACGGCAACATCGTTCTATGACCAAAGCCATCAGGGTGCTGCAGGTGTTGACGTTGCTCAGCGTTGCCTCATCGCTGCAGGCGCAAGGAGGATTTGAGCTGACTCCGACGGTGGGCTACCGCTTCGGCGGAAGCATTGACTTGACAAATCCTGCTCTCAACCCAGTTTTCAAATCACTCCATTTTGAAAGCAATCCCAGTTACGGAGTAGCACTAAACCATTCGGTGCACGACAACGTCCGTGTGGAGTTTCAATGGAGCCGCCAGGACACTCATATTGATGGGCGGTCGCGCGCGAACAACAGCAATACTCGGCTTTTTGGCGCCTATCTGGATCAATACCATTTCAATTTCATGTTTCACGCTGCAGAAATGGGAAACCATCCTCAACTGTTCTTTGTTGGCGGGCTTGGCTTTAGCACCTTTGAGCCGAGAGCTCACCTCGACACCAAGACACAGTTCTCTTTTGAAGTAGGCGGTGGGGTCAAGTACTTCTTCTTTCCTCACCTGGGACTACGGCTCGAGGCGAAGTGGACACCGACTTATGTGAAATCAAGCGAAGAATTGTTCTGTAATGGATTCAATGAGTGCTACGCCGTGTCTAACCACGAGTATGCGCAACAGGGAGAAGTCAGCTCCGGCATCATCATTCGCTTCTGATTCCCTCGCCGGCGAACTACTGAATATGACGACGAAACAATACGCAAATTCGCGGGAAGCTGTCTAGGAAGGCTCAAGAGTGAGGCGCCAGCTATGGACTTCAATGCCAGATTTCGCGCACACGCTGTAATCGACGCTCCTGTTTGCGCTGCGCATTCTGCAGTACTAAGGAGATAACTAATAGCATCCCAGCGGCTCCGAGAATCACGCCGCACCAAACCCCCGAAATGAAACCGGTACCATCCACCATACCTGCGCGACTCCCACCGCGTTGGCCAGAGAATCACAGAACTTCGTTACGTTTTGATTACTTCGTAATTGGGCGCTTTTGCGAGCAAACGATATCAGTCTCCTACGAATGCACAACTGTCAGGGTTAGCAGGAGGAGTATCGGACTGTGTAGTCTGGGGCTGTCCGTTTGACGTTACAGGAAGATCAGCCGCTCAACAGACTGGCCGAGGACGTGCCCTCCTCGACCGAGTTTGTGCTAGAGGTCGACTCATCGCCTGGATAGGCTCTAACAGACAGTACGCAAGGCTGGCTTACATAAGCATTTTGAGAAGCCGCTTTAGCACAGTCTCATATCCCAATGAAGCCAGCAGGACCGGTAGAAAAGGAATAACAGACCAAATTGCTAATCGGCTAAGGCTGCTTATCTTCAATGGGAAGGGATGCATCTGCTCTACATTGGCAACGACCGAGTAGAGGTCGATGGTTGCGGAAAAGTCTTTCGCTTCCAGCGCGTTCCCCTCTTTGTTCGTCAGCCACTTCTCTTCAAATCTTCGGCCAACCGCGCTCGCCAAGGCGCCATACTCGAATATCCCGCGGCGTTTGGCGTCTACAAGCGTTGTGAAAAACACGCATACGGGAGCAGCACAAATCGCGATCACCAGTGCAATGGTAAGAACCGGAATCAGTTGATAGTTGGGGAGCGCATAGTGTTCATGCAACACACGGTTCGCTACCCCTCCGGCGATGATCGTGCCGATAGCAAAGCTGAATGGGATGTATTTGCGATCACTGGTCCTAAGAAAACCGAGGCCAGCTACTTTGTCGGGGTGCGCGGGAACAATCCGTAAATTCATTCGCGCCACGGCGCCTAAGAACACTCCCCAGAGCAATTGCTGCCAAAGCCATCGCAGCAAGAAATACATCGTGATCGGAAGGCTCACCAGCACGTACCAGGAACCCGCAGGAGAAAGGCTTTTAATTCCGCCACTGCCGTGACACCAAGGCAAGAAGGAGTCTGGCTCAATGTATGGCAATGTGAGAACGGCAATCAGACACGCAAAGGCAAAGAGGCTGGTCTGGGCGAGGCCGGAATTACCCCAGCGCTGAAATCTGGCAAGCGCATACTCAAACCGCAGGCGATCCTCCTCTGTGATCAATTTCTCCTCAAGAAAACGGTTTGCAATCAGCTCGAGTCTTTTGATCAGTGCCGGCTCTGCAATGATCAGAACCGCGATGACCAGGAGCAAGCGTGATTGAGCTGCGTAGTCGAGCAAAAATCCCCGCAGTACCTCGGAACCCTGCAACGCAGAAAGGACCACAACGGGAAGCCAGGCGACGGCACTTGCCCCGATCGCGATCAGGATCGACCGGCGGGAACTCTGTTGCAGCATGGCAAGCCGTCGCGCATGCTTAACCGGTTCCTGGCGGGAAACTGCGATTCCGGGCATGCTCCACCATCGTGCGAGCCCCGAAATGCTCCCGTCATTCCCCGCACGCTCTCTACAGACGTTGTTGCAATGTTCGATCTTCCTCGGGGCTATCGGCAAAGCAAACTGTTAAAGGTGACAGGTAGGTAGTGCGACTTCGGACCAGCGTCAAGCATTCGATCAGCCTAAGAACCCCTCGTTTACGCACCTCGCGACTCGTGAGCAGCGCTGCCACAGTTGACAGTTCCCAACTTCCATCACTTTCGGGAAACTCGTTACCGTGAGCAGCAGCGTAAGGGCGCTCTCGGATCGAAGTCTCAATCTCAAGGAGTACTCATGAAAGCCACGAGCATTGCCGGCCTCTTTATCCTTTTCTTGCTGGCCCCAGCATACGGTCAAAGTGCGACAAAGAATCACGACCTCGCCTCGCCTGCTGCTGTGGTGCGGATCAAGGCACTGCAGAATCAGGTAGAGAGGCAGCAGATTGAGATCGAGGCACTACGTCTACATTTGGGCAAGTTGCAGCAGGACTTTCAAGACTTGGCAGACATGATCGCCAATCGAAACGCCGAATCCGATGACGACGATTCGGCGGACGATGACGTCACTTTTTTGCGTGTGCATAGCCGATCCCAGAAACCAATTCGGCACAAAACGAAGACAGCACGCCGGGCGATCGCGGTGGACAGACGAGATGCGTTCTGATAGCTACTATAGCTACTATCGCCACATCCATTCAGCATTAGCGAATTCCGTTCCGAAAATGTTCTGCGAATTTGGAGAGTGTTGAACTTTGAGCAGGCAAATCCGGATGCAATAGTCCCCGTTTCGGATCCGCAGATTGCTTAGGCTTTGGCCTTGGAGCCAAAGCCGTTGCCCGACAGTGACAACGAAGGAGAAATGAAAGTGCGGCCCGCAAGCACTTCTTCGATTGCCGCTACCAGATCGGAGCTAATCCGAGGCTTGGTCACGTAAGCGCGGGCACCGTAATGGAACACCGCCGTGACGTAATCGGGATCTTCCTGAACGGTTAAGAAGACGACCTTAGTCGGCGAACGCTGCTCCTGGAGGCGCTGCATCACGCGAATGCCATCGAGCACAGGCATTCCGATATCGATGACGAGTACATCCGGACGCGTCGATTCTATTCCCTCGAGTGCGGCCTTCCCATTTTGAGCCTGGCCCACCAGCTCAAACCTTCCGTTCAGGAGTGCGCAAACCCGATCCAAAATTGCCCGATGATCATCGGCCAGGAAGATTCTTGCTTTTCCATTCGAGCTTGGCTTCACGTGCGGCTACCTCCGACCAATGACAAACCGTGTGCCACGTCGGGGCTTGCGATCTCGCGGCCAACTGCCGCGATTAACCGCCGTCAAGAAGCAGAGTGACACCCTCTTTGCTGCACCGGATCTTGTCGCGTAGAGTGCTCCATTTTTGGGAAGCGTGGGGATGTAAAAAGCGGGTCGGCTGATCGGCCGGAGGAGATCTCCTTCACCGACTCCAGAATCGAATTATCCTGCTCGGAATCGTCTGTGTAAAGAAGGTTCTCACGAACCGGTGAGATTATCGTCTGCCAACCTGGGCCGATTGGCAGCCCTTCACTCCGGACCTTGTTCGTAACCACTAGTCGGTTACCAGTGGCGGGGAGCCATCTCTCAACTTCGGAGTGTGTAATTTGCCGAGAAGCGGAACGCAAAGGGGATCGCGGGATAGCAAGCGCTGAAATGGACAAACACCTGCAGGTTCGAAGCGCCTGGAGGAAGCACTGGCGGAGAGAGTGGGATTCGAAACCGCCTTAGAACGTACATTCAAGCACTTGCAGAGCACGGACAGCAACAAAAGTGCATGAAAGTATATGGAAAACCAGCTAACTGATTTGTAAGTGATTTGTGGAATGTAGCGTGGGAAGTCCACCCAAGCTGATTCTACTGCTCTTCCCAGTCTCCGCCTGCTCAGCTCAATCCAATGTGTTACTCCGATGAAGTTTGTGGCGTACCTTGTCGATGTCGAGCAGCCCACTGCCAGCGCAGTCGTTCTTCGATGAATGGGTGCCGATTCGCAGCGTAGGGATTTAACTCAAGCAGGTGTTGAATTCTATATCTGACTGGGTTCATGCTCCCATTGTCCTGACCGAGCGCCAGTTCATGATTCAGTGCGGTCGCTATGATGTCGCCAGCAAGCGCGGGGAAGAAATTGACCACATCTGACATGGTGGTTAATTCCCACTGCGCGACCGTGTTGCCGTACATCTCGGAAAGTTTGTCTTGAAGAGGGTGTTCATCGTCATAGAAGGCATTGAGAACCTTTGTCCCGGCGTGCTCCAGTGTGCTTCGGATGAACGTGAACTCGTCACGCTTGAAGCTGGTTCCTTCTTCAAGGTCAAGGTAAACGACTGAATGCTGCTTTTCTCGAACAGCCTTCCAGAGCCTCATGAACGCGTCGAGCTTGTTGGCTTCCGAAGCCCCGATGATGCGCGGGAAGTTCAGGTCGATGAAAACTTCAGGCTCTGTGTGCCTGTCGTCGTAGCGGTCGCCGAGAGCCTTTCTGTATCGCAGAATACGGAGATACTGAAGCTCGATTAGTCGTGGCTGTCGGTATGGGCCATGCCCAATGAGATAGAAAGCGACTCCTACATCTTTCGTCGTGTCTGGTTCAGTCATGCAGTGTGTGACAGGAGCTTGCGTTCAAGTTCCTCAGTGCTGTGGGCCGATGCAATTTCTTTGACCCTTTTCAGGAACGGCTTCACGGCGAATTTTCCATGACGGTTTATCGGCAATTCAGCAGCAGCAACCACAATAGCTGCGTGAATCTCTTCGCCTTTACACCATTCCTGCATCTTCGGGTGGTGCAGAATCTCGGCAATGGCCCAGATACGGATTTGAATTGAAAACGCCTTAGCCTTGTCATCGTGGTAGTGCTTGTTCACAGCAAGCAATGCACGATTTTGAGGGCTGTCAGCGAAACGAATCTCAGTAACGCTTCCATCTGTATCACCCAACATTATCGGTTTCGCTGATGGACTCGGCGTCGGCATGTTGTGCGTTGCAGCGGCTTGACCGAGTTGTAGAGCGAACAGCAATTCTTCGGCAGCAACGGGGTTGGCGTTTTCAAATCGAAGCGGGAAAATCGAGTCGGTCGTTTGCGACATACCTGCAATCATCACTCTTTTGTGCGGTCGATGTTAAGCAGTTTTCAATTGTGAATTTCAGCGTTGTTCTGTGGATTTCTCGGCTCACCGTCTTTGTCGAACTGAACAACGCGCATTTCCGCTCTCGCCTTAGACTGCACGTGCAGACAGGTGCCATCCGTGAAACGAAGCTCAAGGTCAACACACTCGTTCACGTCAATCACTTCCAGTTCCGCGATGGTTTTTCCTGCCACGCCTTCGATTAGCTGCCTCACGATTCTCCCTTTCGGCGTAGCTGGGAAGCTACACGCCGTTGACTGTTATGCCGACCACTGCTGCCTTGGCCCGATGAAAAGGATTGATGTACTCAAAATTCTGATTCGGTGTGTGATAGCCCAACTTGGGAATCAAATGTTCATTCACGGAAGCGGCCCACTTCTGTAGGTCACGCGTGAAAGCGTTGAACCCTTCGCGGAATTGTTCAAGGGCATCAAGGAAGCTGTCGCTGTATTGTTGTTTGCTCGCGTTAATAATCTTCTGCGCTGGTTGTATTTCAGTGCGGCTGAAGTTATTCACCAACGACGTGAACTCCGCAGCACGATTCGAGAATATCTGCTCCGATGTCGATGGCGTCTTCAGCTCCAAGTCCAAGAAGTGTGCCCAGTTCTCCGCGTACTCATTGCCGAGAATCGGAGCAAGGGTCGCAATGTCTTCTGCGAGTGCCGACCGCAGGATGTTGCGAAGCGAGCGAATGTCGTGATTGGCGACGAACACTCGGAAAGTCGAAAGCAACTCTCTAAGTTCCTGCTCTTTGGCCGCGACGAATTCAGCATCGGCGCGCTCTGCTGCGCGAGTCCGACGCCAATTTCGAAACCGTCTCCAAGCGAACGGCGCAATCGAAGCAAGCCCAGCAGCCAATACGCCTGCAAAGAGTAGTCTGGCGACGATGGGATGTTGTTTCAGTTGGGCTATGTTACCTATACCCCAAGCGAGCAGCGCGCTGAGCACAGCGGCGACAATTGCCGATGCCCATGTGTGGAACACCGGGGCCTTGCTCGACTTTGGTTCTTCGGGTTCTTCACCGGGGAAGCGAACGATTAAAGGGTCGCTTTCGGGCGTCGGGTAGCGGTTTTCGAAGCGTTTCATTTGGCACCTACCGCTACAACGATAGCATTGCCGTGCAAGCCTTTATGGTGGATTTCTCGCACCAAACAGAAACCGCGTGACACACACAACCTGTGTTTCATTTCGGAACCTATGCTTTTGGTAATCTTGCCCTGCCCACCGCATCGAGATACTCTGCCACCAGCAATCAAAACCAAAGCGGCCCTAACGCTCCTACAAGACGCCAGCCTTTTCAGGCCCGAAACAACGAGCACTTTCAAACACTTACAAATCCGCGAGAGACTGCCAAGTGCTTGCAAGTACGTATAGGCCGGATGATTTGCTGACTGGAATTGCTGACTGAGATTTCTGCAACGTTTGTAGCTGCTTGAATCGTCTAATAGCCATGTACCAGCTACGATTTCCCAAATTCGCTTTGAAGATTGGTGACGAACTAAAGATGCTAGTCGGTGCCGTCACTCACGTCATGACCGTGGTCGCACTCTTGGGTGGTGGCGACTACCTTGTGCTCGACGCTCCCAAGAATGGCACAGCTTGCTTTAAGCGTCTCAGTGAACTGCTGGCGAGCGGACAGACCATAAGACTCGGTCGGCGTGGCCATGATGGGTGGCAGGAACAACAGGCCGTTTGGCAGCGCGCTAATGAAGTGCTCGGAAGCCCGAATCTTCTGCTGCGCTGGAACTGCGAACATATCTCGTCGTATGTTCGTACGGGAAAGGCAGAGAGTCCGCAGCTCAGAGGATTCTTCGCAGTTGTAATAGGCACAGCAGCGTTGTTTGCAATTGCTAATTAGGCGCGTTTACGCTGACGCTGCCCTGCGCTTCTCGTCAATCGCGGTCGGCTCTCTTCGCGTGACTGTAAACCTGCGCAGCAAGCGACGAATACCATACACCACGGCGAACAGCAGTAACGTTCCACCGACTCCATAACTGGCACCGTGCAGAAATCCTTCATCATGTGCGGCAGACTTTTGCTTCGCTGCTTCCACGATTTGTGTCTGCTGTTCCTGCTGTGAATCACTTAATTGCTTCTGTAACGCCTGAACCTGCTGGTCGCGTTGGTGCTGTAGGTCGGCAATCTGCTGTTGCAGCGATTGCACCTGCTGATTGTTGGCTGCGGCTGCCTGTTGAGCAGCAGCGGCTGCTTCTTGAGCTGCCTGTTGCCTCCCAATGACTAGCGCATTGTGAGTAACCACCGACTGCCGATACGAGAGAGACTGTTGGTACTGGGCACGAAGTTGGTCGCAAGTACCACCGTTGATAATAGAAACACAGTGCGGCTCTTGCGGCATTGGCGGCACTGGGAGTACTTGTTCTGTGCTAGTAGCAGCTTGCTGCATAGTTTCCCCCTTCGCGAGCAGGTGGCGCAACAGCGTAGTGCGGACTTCACGGCCTGTCAATGGCTTTCTTAGTGCGAAAACTCTCGCGTTCTCCGCTCTTGATTAGTTCCCAAAAAAGAATATAGTTTGCGTGCTCACCGGAGTTGAGTATGCGTGTAATCGCCTTGAAATCTCTCGCGACGTTCCTCGTCGTCTCGACATCGACTCTGTGTTACGCCCAGTGCCAGTGGACGCAACAATTGATGACGGCGATTCAGCGACGCTATTCCACAAATGAAGAAGCGTGCAAGGCACTGCTCGCACCGACAGACCAGTTTCACGCTGCTCACGCCATCATGGAGACGCAATTCTTGAGCGGCCAGCCGATGGTGCAAGCTCCTAATTACGAGAACTGGCTTCAGCAATATTCTTCGCGGTTCTTTGCTTTGGTAGGCCACGCAGATGAGAGCGAAGCCATACATTTCAAGAGAAGCACAGAGCCGAACGCTTTTGCCACCGGGCAAAACGTCACACTGCACACGGGCATTATGCAGTGGTACATCGACCCGCTTAAAGAGCTTCAAGCTGTAGGTATGAACCCTCGGCAGGCCAACCAATATCTCGCATCAATTGCGGACTACAATCCGGGTCGGAATGGTCTAATCGCGGTCTTTGCTCACGAGACTGCACACAATGTGCTCGGTCATCCTGATTATCGCCCTCTGGCACAAGCCTGCAATGACTACATCAACTCTGGTATCCGACAAATCAACGATTATCAGCAGTCCGTGGCGACCGGAAGAAAGTCTCGAATGGGGAATTTCTTCAGGAGTCTAGCAGCCGTATCCTCGGGCACCTTGCTAGCCAAACAGGAACAGCAACAAAAGGAGTCGGACGCGGACGAGCTTGGTGCTTGGTTGACATGGAAAACGACTGGCGACCCTTTTCTAATGGCAAAGTCGCTGCGTTGGCTTTCGCTTTATCCGGGCATTCTGCCGAATTCACGTGGAGCGGCAGTTTCCGAAGTGCTGTGTTCAGACCATCCCGGCATGTTGGCGAGAGTTTCCCATGCTTCCTCTGTTGCAACTTCATTTCAATCAACCGGAGTGCCGCGTGCGACTCTAATGCAATTGCCGCAGGACGCAGTTCGTGCTCGCTTTATCAAATTCAAAGACTGGTATCCAGCGCGGGTCGCGTACATAGAACGTCTGGCGAATGGCAACCTTTCTCCAGCCGAACGTGCGAAATCAATGTTTGTTGAGCTTGAGGCCAAGCCATCAGATGCCAACTTGCTAATCGATGGTAAGTCATTGTCGGTTCACAAGATTCGCACTCAACTGGCTCTGGGACCGCACGTTATCGCTGCCGAGTCTCGCGGCATTGTGAGGGAACAGGAGATAGTCGTTTTGGAAGGCGGTCCCAACAAGTTCAAGGTTGAGGCTAAGTAATCGTCATGAGACTCGGTGAAACCGCGTGACACACACACACAACTTGTGTTTCACGTCTGCACTGTTCCATTCCCATTATGGGACACTTCGGTAACTCCTAAGCATATTTCTGCATTGCGACGCTGTGCCCGTCGCGCTAATCTGCCACTAGCAATACAAAACCAAAGGGAACTAAGGGAACTAATCAAATGTCAGCGACCGCATTTCCGACAGCGGGAAGTATCGAGCAAACCAACGTCATCGCGTTTCCAATCCAATGCTCCTGCCCTGCGTGCGGCAGGGTATGCAGTGAAGACGACCTGAACGAATGCAACAGATGTGAAGAGAAGTTCTGCGCTCGCACTGGTTGCTCGATGTCGTGCCGCTGTACCCGCTTCGTCAAAGACTTCGTCATACCGGAAATGCAACGCCTGCAACCGTCGCTGTGGCGTCGTGTGCTCGACTATGTGAGGCACGTATAATGACAGCCCGCCACTTGTCGAAGGAGAACCCCAGCGTGAAGCAGCCGTTCGGAAAACCGGACACACCCGTCATCAGTCGCAGTGAGTGCGCGGCGACCTTGCAACTCGTCGGGGTGATGTTGCAAAACGTCGTCACCCGTGGTGACTTGCCAGAACCCATCCTTGAACAGGTGCATGAGTTCGAGCAGTACATCGAATCCCTGAAGCTGCGTTCGACCGATAGAGACTCTGAACGGGTGTACGCGGCCATCGGCACCGGACTGCTGCCCAGCTTTCCCGAAGCCGACCCAGCCGATGCGGGTGAGTCGCTGATGAAGCTCATATCACTCGGAGCGAAGAAGCAACCGCAACGCGCAGCCTGAGCAAGCCCCCGTGTACACGCGACCTTCACCGACTCAGGCGCACGCACGTGTGCAACTCAAAATTTCTGCATGATTTATGCAGAAAAGGCAACTCTATTTAAGGCGTCGCTCGATTTCGGTGACACTTCGGGTCGTCCGATGCGTCGGCGACGCCGTGGCGCGGCTGCAATGCGCGAGAACGGGGGTTACTCGCTCCGCGTACCCGTACGTGGAGTTAGCTGCCATGATTCGCAGCGGCTAACGAAGTGGCGTGTACACGGGCACCTGCTGCCAAACCCAAGCCTCTACGTTGATTTCACTTGACAAATTCCCAAAACGGGAGTCTACTATTAGTAGGTCGAATTAGCGAACGCATCCGTCAGTGGCGGGTGCGTTTCGTATTTTGGGGACATTGCCAAACCTAAGCAGGTTGGCATAGGCAAGAACGACGGGGTGCAGTATTTGACGAATCTCACTGCAATTTCTGCCTGATTCACGCGGTGCAATATTTGAAAGAAAAATGCCCATGCCATTGCACCCCAACGTCGATTATCCCCAGTATTGACGCGGGTTCCAGAACCAATGCATTCATTGCACCATAGGTAGCAGTAATGCATGTACCCATGATGTGTACCTAGTTGTGAAAAGGAGTCGGTTACAGCCCAGCTTATGCCTAGCAAGTTACTGCCATCGACCCTGTGGCCATACACAGCCACAGTTGCAGTACCAGCCTGCATTTTTGTTGATGGCACCCTGATTCTGTCTGCTTCCGAGCTAGCAGTCTACCTGCACCTGTGTCGCTTAGCGTCTACACCGCGTTCACAGTGCATGTTCGCGGCACCAGTGGCAGAAGTGAGCGCAACAACTGGCTACTGCGAGCGACAGGTGAAGTACGCACTGAAGGGACTACGCGAAAAGCGGTTCATCGAACACCTTGAAGACGACCAGAGAGCGGAGCGCGGAAGGTTCGAGTCTTGGTGGTATGCGATGCGTGACCCGGAAACAGGTGAAAGCCTCTGCCCAACGATGGGGAACAGGAGAAAGCACATCAACCTGAGAACTGTACTACATCGTTCTAAGCGGCCTTGGTTCTGTGTCCCAGAATGGGCAATCAGCAATTTGCTGCCGACGCTTAATGGAGCGGTGCTCTCGTTCTACGTTGCAACCCTGCAACTGGCCACGGTAGCACGCAATGACTCAATAACGGTGCCAGTGACTGAACTACGACGGTTGAGCGCGCTGTCACACAACACGTTCACGAGAGTAGTCGAGCAGTTAGGACAGCAAGACATCGGCCCCGGTATGCTGTGCGAACTCATGCGCTCAGGTCGAAGCATCACCGTGGAGCTTCGCGACCCTGAGACGGGTTATCCGCTTGACTGGGAACCGTGGGCAGAAACAATCACGCAACAGCGGGCAGAACGCGGGTTCCGACCATATCCGCCTGAAGTGCTGCTCGACTTTGCCACGAGAGTATTACGTCGCGATATTGTCCCAGCGGCGAACGAAGAGTTTGCGACGCGCTGCCCATTCTGCGGAAACACGAAGCGTCGCCGACCGAACCTGAACCTGAACGTCACCAAAGGCGTCGCTGGGCTGTTCTACTGCCACGACTGCTACCGTGGCGGCACGCTGGTGCAGCTTGCGATGCAGCACCTGAACATTACGAAGTTCGAAGCATTGAAACTGGTAGCTAAATCAGCACAGGAGATTCGAAGGAATGAGCAAATCGTCGAAGGCAGGGTATTTCATGGGCAAAGCAGTGCGCCAGCGGGCTGCGTTGAATCGACAGCGCGTGTTGACGGCCTTGGAGCGTGAGGAACAGCAGCGGGAACGGGAACTGAGAATACTTTCGACAACAATCAAGGAGAAGCATGGGCAAGAAGAAGGTAATTGATGAGAGCAGGTCTTTATGGGAACAGTCCGACGACACGCTAGAGCGTTGGCCTACGCACATCATTAGCATCGACGGTGAGGAAGAGGACGATGGGGATGTCATGCTGCCGCATGAACAGAAGCACTACGAACGCTTGCTCGCTCAAGGGAAGAAGAAAGAAGCCACTGCTTATTACCAATCAGTTCAGAAGGCCATTACACAAGAGCAGGAACATCTGCAACGTGAGCTTAAGGCTCAGTCGAGCCAAGAGCTAGAACGCGAGCGGCAGGAAGCAGAGGCAGCATCCCTGCGGCTGAAGGCTATCACCGCGCAGAAGCGCAAAGCGAAAGACGAGAAGTGGGAAAAGAAGCAAACAAAGCTCAAGGCACGACCCAAGGTGTCGCACCGCAAGGTAGTAAAACCCGTTGTCATAGCATCGGGGGTCGATGCTGACGGCATTCGTCGCACCAAGCTCGCGCCTGTACCTGAGCAGAAGAAGCGGAAGGTGCGAATGCTGGAATACCACATTGAGGAATTGGTATTGGATGGAACCCCTTGACAAGGTTGTTCCCCCACATAATGGGTGTAGAGAAAGAACCGTGCAGACCTTTGAGCGACTCAGCGTGTTGACAAATCCGTTCCCCCGCACAATGGAGTTGTAGAGGGAAATTGGGCTCGCGACGGTTCACGTCGCTCAACGACCTAGCAACACAAACATTGAAGTGACCAACGGCACCCGGCCCCGACACCGTGCCATGCTGCCCGGTTGGTCCCAGCGGCGTTGAGCTTCGCTCCGTCGCGTCCCGCCGTTCCTCGTGCTAGGACGGCGGGAAGTTTAACGTTGCGCGATGCTGCCGTGGTCGAAGACCCCACATAGAGCACGCGCACTGCCGCGCTTGGTGGTGGGCATCCGGCGCGGCAAAGTTTGCAGCGCACAGATGTGCGCTAGTTTTGCGGAGCTTTGCTGGCTTCGCTCTGGGGTGCATCTGTGGCTTCTCACGAGCCTTCATGCCGGATGCACCCAACCTTTATCTCAGAATGGAACACGAATGAATAAGACTGCTAACCACCAACACAGGTTCGTAAAGTTTATTTCACTGCGTGGCGATGGCGATATGTCGCTCGGCTTCGAATGTGGCACGAGCGCGAAACAGGTGATGCCAGACGCCAACGACCAACGCATCGTCACTGCGACGTGTTGCAACTGTGGTCACACCGTGACGTTTGACGCTGGACGGTTCCGGTGGCGACTGTGGTTGCTGCCGAAGCGACCTTTCACCGTAGCACCCAAGCGAAGACCGCTGTTCCTATCGGAATGGGACGCACAATCGAGTACAGACCAGAGCAGTAACAATCAAATTTCAGAATAGGAAGAGAGGAAAAACACAACAAATGAAACTAGAAGCAGCTATACGCGAGGTTCTACGAATCAGGCGACGTTCCATCGTGCAGTTCAGCGTCGCGCGCAAACCGGACGATTCCGTTGCCCTTATATTGGTCGCCGATGGGAGCGAGTTCCACTTCCCCATCAAGGGCAATCGCATTGAGGATTGCAGTGGCAATGTGTACGGCAAGGCCGATGAGTGGCAGAAGGTTGACTTTGACGCGGCCTGCGAGAGGAACAACGCTAAATACAATACCGCTCCGGTGAAGACCCGCAAAGCAAGCTAGCTCTGCGAGTACCACGCAGCAGCATCAGGGATTCGGCAGTCTCGGCACTCTTCCAATCCACCCGACAATCACCGCGAACATAACCAAGGCGGATACCCAAAATACCGGGCTAACGGCTGTCGAATAAAAATTCCACCAGAACATTGAACTCCCAGAGGTCTTCGTGGACGACACTTGGGAGAAAGTTCGGTAGAGGTACAGCCCCCAATACAGCGTGATTACTACAACCATCCCCAAGTAAATTCCGGGGTAGTGTTTCACCATGTTCATGTTCATGTTGTCTCCTGCTTGTCCTATTTTACGGCAGCTTGCAAGCAGCTTGGGTTTCCCAAAGCGGAACGCTGTAAGTCACTGAGCATCATTGGGATACCGGGGGGGAAGAGTATTAGGTTTAGTGGGTGACGTACCAGAAAGCCCACAGGAGCCATCCGAGACACAATAAACCATAGACTCGCATCCATCGTCGATTCACTGGCGTGTTCTCGGTTTCTTTTTCGTTGACGCCCTGACCCCATTCGCTGTATTGCCATCGTGTCTTGCGGTAGTTACATCTTTTTGCCCGAAGAGCCAAGCCCGGCGCAACTACACACAACGCTGACACAGCGAAGAAGGCACACCAGAACAACCAGCCAACTATCGACTTCATAAGGCACGCAGCTAAGGATTAGAGCATTGCGAATCCAGCTTGGGTTTGCCGATGAACCTGCTTGGGTTTCAGCAATGCCAAGCAGCTTGGGTTTCCCAAAGCGGAACCCTGTAAGTCACTGAGCATCATAGACATACTAGGGGGCCTTCGCATCTTCCCACGGCATGTTTCCGCGACCGTTGGGCAGCAATAAAGTTAGTCGTGCAACCACAAAAACTTTCTTATGCCAACCTGCTTGGGTTTGGTATAGCCAACCTGCTTGGGTAAATCCCAAGGAATTATTTCTTATGCCCAGTCAACTCACCGAAAGTGAAAAGAAGCTACGCGGAACTCAACAGAAGTGCCGCATCCGTGCCCCACGTCCCGTCGCCAAGATTGAGGCAGACATCCGGCAGGCGGAAGCCGTACTCGGTCTGATGCAGGTCAATCTGAATCTGTGCATGGAGTCCATAGAACGCGACGGATTGTTCGTTGTGCTCGGCGCGCTGGATTCCAATGGCCAGTTAAAGGAGACGAAGCGACTGAACCCAGCCTTCCGCATTCAGGCGCAGGCGGTCAGCGCGATTAGGTCGGTCCAGAAGCAGCTTACCCTGCTTGACGACGAACTCGCGGCAGCGACGGCCCAGACCCAAGACGAAGTGAACGGGTGGTCAGACTTCCAATGAAGAAAGCCCTCGACTTCGACAAGCAGACGCCTGTTTCGAGGTTGGGCTGGACGCCGAGCTTCGACGTGCCAGACCCGGCTGACGGATGGTCAACGAAACTCATCACCGACGACCCGACGTTGGTCGTGCGTGCCGTGCGTCGAACACGCGATGACAACGACAACGGTCGATGGAAGACCTACTACCTTCAGGTCGTCTCAAAGAAGGAATTGAAGCGGATGCGCGCAAGACTCAAGCGTGTCATCGAAAAGTCGAAGAAGGAAGAAATACGCAAGCTCGGCAGGAGAGTTTACTTCTGACCGTTTCGAAGTGGGAGAAAGGAAACACAATGGAAGTAGCAATTCTTGAAGCTCGCGCTGACCTTGGTTGGAAAGCCGTACCTGAGACGTGCCCAACGCACATCGCGAGAATCATCAGTGAGAAGAGAACCCGGATGCTGCGAAAGCGGCAGAACTTGAGTTCGACTCCTGCCGCACCTGCTATTGCACCCGAACGCATAAGCGATTCCGACCGCAACGCACTCGCGTCACGCCTGAACAACGCAATCCGCTTGTTCTAAATCGGAACTCTCGACAACACAGCACAACCACTGCGACGCATTCGTGTGTTCGCTCAACACCAACCATTCAATCAATCTCGCGAGAGAGAAAGAGATTCCGTAGAAATGTCACAGCTTTCATCGGCTGAGCAGCGCGCTTCGTACATCGCGCAAGCGCAAGCATTGCTCGCCAAACCTGACTTCAGCAAAGAGGACCGCTCCAAGTTTGACGCGCTCATGGCAATGGCCGACGCGCACACCGCTGAAGCGGATAATTACCGCCTGCACAGACTCAATTCGGTACTGGCCCAAGAAGGTGTTCAGCGCGTCTTCGTTGCCAGCAGCGAACGCTCCGAAGTCACCAAAGAAATTCGCCGCGTATTGAAGGGCGAAGTCCGCACCGCAATGAGCGTCGGCACCAACAACGCTGGTGGCTATCTAGTGCCCGCGCAGTTCGAAAAAGAACTCATCTTGATGCAGAAGGCAGCAGGCCCGCTCTACGCAGACAGCGAACTGCTCACCAACATTCCAACGGCTGACGGTGGGCCTAGAGTCATGCCAGCCAGCGATGACCTTGCAAACGAAGGGTACATTCAAAACGAAAACACCGTCGTCACCGAAGTAGACCCGGTGTTGTCTCAGGTGTCGATGCACGCGACAACTTTCTCGTCTGGTTCCGTGCTGGTGAGTAACGAACTCGTCGAAGATGCTTTTGAGGCAATCGAGAACGTGTTGCAGCGGTCGCTCGCTGCTCGACTCAGCCGAGCGCAAAATAAACAGTTTCTGTCGAGCCTGCTGACCACACTTGCTGCCAACAGCAGTGCGGCTGTTGCTGCTGGTGGTGCTGCGATTGCAGCCGACGACGTTCACAACCTGATTTACTCCGTGAACGCGCAGTATCGCGGCAGTCAGAAGTGCGCCTTCCTGCTCAATAGCAGCACGGCAAAGAGCATCGCAGCATTGAAGGACTCAAACGGACGTTACATTTACCAGTTCATTCGTGATGAAGCAGGCGTCCTGAGTCTTGAAGGGTTCCCCGTCTACTTCAGCGATTACTGCGACAACATCGCAAGCACGAAGAACCCGATTCTGTTCGGAGACTTCTCATACATCATGCTGCGCCACGTTCCCGGCATCACGTTGCAGGTTCTGAGCCAGCGTTACGCAGACCAAGGCTCAACCGCAGTCATCGCTCGCAAACGCGCTGATATGCAGTACGCGGTGCCAAGTACCAGCGACAGCGCAATCAAAATGCTTCACTTCGCATAACCCCAACCAGCTTGGGTTTCACATCGGGGCTGACCATCGCGTCGGCCCCTTCACTTTTCTTCGGAGCACACTTTGTTCGACGGACACCTAAACACCGAGTTCGACGATTACCCGGTCACGATTGGCGTTGGCGTACTAGAGGCGGAAGCCGACGACGAGAATCAGCCTGTCGCAGTCAAGGATGCAGCCCCCGAACCGCTTAAACAGCGCAAAGCGCGACTGCAACAAGGATGGGTGAGCTACAACAGGTTTTTCGATTCATGGGCTTACCAGTGGAAGGAAAACGGACGTACCCACTCCAAGACGCTCGGACACTCAGACACGCTGACAGACAAAGATGCAGCTTGGCACGCAGCAGAGCCTCTGCGGCTCGCATTTCTCAAGCGTCAGCAAGAGAACCCTGTCGAAGCAGCCGAACCACTAGACGACGCGACGCTAATTGAGCGCGACATTGAGCGTGCAGTTCGCGAAGAGAGTACGGCGGAAGTCGAAGCACTCCTTCGGAAAGACGAGCGCAGCAATCGCAGTCTCTACCAAACTGGGAAGCACATCTTTGATGCCTACGTCTACCAGAAGGTTAACTCTGACATGCGCGGCAGTCTTCGCGCTTTCAAGTATCAGGAAGAGACTGCTTCTAGAGGATGTAACCGTCAATTCGTGCAGGCGAGCAAGTCGGACTTCATAGCTGATTGCGAGCTTACGTTCCGGCGAAGCCTGACGCCACACGAACGCGCACTGATTCAGCTTGTATTTCTGGACTTCAAAGCAACAGAAGAAGAAGTAGAGCGGCTCTGGCCGGGGCAACTCTTCGCAATATTTTGCAGGCTCGGTGCCAAGTTCCGAAGAAAAGGCATGGCAAGTCTCGCCACGTATTTCTCCATTTTCGATGTGCTCCGATAAGCGCAAATTTTGGAACCCGCTATTTTGCTTGGTTGCCCTATGCTTATAAAGACCGATGAAGAAACCGGAATGGGCTGAGTACGGTATTACCGGAGTGACCGACAAACGTGCGTTCGCTCTGCGGAAGGTTTACCACATCTGCCATCTCGAAGATGCATTGCGAGTTTTTGAGGACAATAGGGTCCGTTCTTCTCTCGTGTGGGATGAGAGCAAGCTGCGGAACTCGCGCACCTGTGTCTCATGGGTTTCAGGGAACGATTGGGTGTGGGGTTCGCTGTATGGCAACGTGCGCTTCACGTTCGAATGGGAAACGCTCGTAAGGGGAAAGAATCTATTTTGGGTTGAGGCAATGCCGCAGTATCGTCCCCCGGCTTTCCGCATTCTCGTCAGTAAAAAAGAAGAAATACCCGGTCTGACGCCGTATACCGCGACGCTGCCAGCACCGCTTCTCCACGATGCCGATAGTGGAGCGTGGAAGTGGAACGGCAACCTGACGAGTGAGTTCTTAGTGGACGACGACCTTATGTTGCGCGATTGTATGCAGGTAGATTTCGTTAAACACCATCATTCCTTTTGCCGCAAATCGGGGTCTGGCTGCAAGCAATTGGGAGAATCGGAGAGAAGTATGGGCTCGCGTTTCCTCTCGCTACTTCTTGCTGATTTGTCGAGCAGCAGCGCGTTGCAGTTGCTTACTGATGGCAAAGAAAGGCTCGATTCCGACGCCTCTATGGCTTGGGAAGCGATAAGAAAAAGCCTCAAGACTTCTGGCGGTGGTCGCCTTCGCGCAGAAGATGATGTGGCTGTCGATGTAGTGCGAGCAATTCTTCGCAGCTATGGACGCGAAGAAACAGACTCCATGAAGAGACTGAGTTCTTTATTCAAAGATACCGACCATCTCCGCGAAGCAGCCGATAGCCTCGCAGTGAACGCCTTCAAACTACCCAGTGCTGACCGGCTGCAACTTGAAGAACCTAGTTAGAAGAATTAGCCCTTTGCATTCCTTGATAAATGACAAATACACAACCTGCGGTGAGTCGCCCTGAGTGGCTTACCGCTGCCGAAGTCGCGGCACATCTCAAGGTGCAGACCCGCACCGTGCTGCTTTGGACTCGGCAAGGAAAAATCAAAGCCTACGCACTCTCTGGCACCAAACGCCGGGTATGGCGCTACCTACGTTCCGACGTTGATTCGCTCCTTTTCGGGAATCCCGTGGTAAGCTCTGAATCGCTGTCCGTGCTCTCTGACAGGAGAAGCAAATGAAAAGAGCAGCACGGGTAAACCAAGGAAGTCTGGTATTCAACAAGAGATTCGGAACATGGAATTTCTTGTGGTGCGAAAACGGGAAGCGACGCTCTAAGCTGATTGGCTCTGGAAAGGATTTCCCTACCAAAGCCTCAGCATGGCGCGCAGCGGAACCGTTGAGAAGAACACTCGAACAGCCAGTCAGCAGCGATGGCACGTTGTCCACGGTGGAGAACTTGGTCGAGCAATACAAAGCCGAGAAGATGCCGCAGCGTCTGAGCACGCGCTTGGGCTATGAGGCATGGCTGAACAACCACGTTCTTCCGAAGTGGGGTAAATGCCAGTTGACTGACATGCAAGCTCGCCCAGTTGAAATGTGGCTGAAGTCTCTGTCTCTGTCACCTAAGAGCAGAGTCCATGTGCGCGGACTCGTCCGGGCACTCTGGGATTACGCGATGTGGCGCGGCGACGTGCCGACACAGCGGAACCCGATGGAGCTAGTCACAATCAAAGGGGCAACGAAGCGCATGAAGAAACCGCGCAGCCTGACGGTCGAAGAGTTTCAGAAGTTCGTTCTGCAACTCGACGAACCTATCCGCACGCTTGCGCTGGTCTGTGTGTGCTTCGGTCTTCGAATCAGTGAATGCCTTGCTCTGAAGTGGAGCGATGTGGATTGGCTCAACAGCAAGCTGCGCGTCGAGCGCGGTATCGTCCGTCAACAGGTGGACGACGTGAAGACTGTCTATTCAGGTCGGCAAATGTCGATTGATGACGATATGCTCGCGGTGCTGATGAGTTGGAAGCAGAACACTCAGTTCCCTGCTCAGGATGACTGGATGTTCGCGAGTCCGCTGAAGCTCGGCAGACAGCCGTTGTCGTATCCGTGGGTGTGGCGTGTCTTTCAGAACGCTGCGACCGCTGCGGGCATCGAGAAGCTCGGCACGCATTCGATGCGGCACAGCTACCGTTCATGGCTCGACGCCGTGGGAACACCGATTGCAGTTCAGCAGAAGCTGATGAGGCACTCGGACATCCGCACGACGCTGAACATTTACGGTGATGTCGTGACGGACGAGATGCAGCAGGCACACTCGAAAGTCGTGCGTTTGGCACTGCATACGGCTTAACTGATTTGTGGCTGATTTGAGCGTGACGTAAAGCGTTGAAAACATGGCGGAGAGAGTGGGATTCGAACCCACGATACCCGTTAAGGTATACACGCTTTCCAAGCGTGCGCCTTCAGCCACTCGGCCATCTCTCCGTGCTGCTCCTTCTATTCTACTGGAATCCGAAAGTCGGGAGCGAACACGAAGGTCACGAAGGAGTAAAAAGAGGTCACGGGAAAACCTGGTTGACGAGTCCCCGATCGCTCCAGCGTAATTTGTGACCTTGTGGTTTACCCTCGTGACCGGAGCCGTCCTGAGCGAAGCCGAATGGATGTTCGCTCTTCCCGTGATAATCTCCCGCGTTTCCCAAACTGTGGAGGAAAGAACATGCGGCACCTAGCTGGACTGTTTGCACTTATTCTCGCCATGCCGTTTTTGTTGTTTTGCCAAGCTCCCGCGGCTGCGCCCGCACCTGCGAAGGACAACGGTGGATTCACGCCCGCGAACCTGGATCGCAGCGTCGAGCCATGTACGGACTTCTACCAGTTCGCTTGCGGAACCTGGAGGAAGAACAATCCGATTCCCTCGGATCAACCTGCTTGGGATAGCTTTACTGAAGTCTATGTGCGCAATCAGCAGATCTTGCGCGACCTACTGGAGAAGCAGTCCGCCGAAGATCCAAAGCGCGGTGCGGTTGAGCGCCAAATCGGCGACTTCTACTTCGCATGCATGGACGAAAAGTCGATCAACAGCAAAGGCATCCAGGCGCTCAAACCGGAACTCGACCGAACGGCTGCTATTCGTGATCGAGACCAGATCATCGAGCGCATGGCTTACATCCAATTACTTACAGGTCCAAGTCCAGTATTCAACTTCAGCTCCAGCCCGGATCTGCATGACGCTTCAATGGTGGTCGCCGACATCGATCAGGGCGGAATCAGCATGCCCGACCGCGACTACTACATCAAAGACGATGAAAAAACCAAGGCGGTCCGGCAGGCGTATGTCACGTATTTGAAAAAGTCGTTCGTTCTCGCCGGGCAAAGCGACACGCAAGCCGGAGAATCGGCCCAAACGATCCTCAACATCGAAACCGATCTTGCCAAAGCCTCCATGGATCGCACAGTACGACGCGACCCCGCGGTGCACGATCACAAGATGAGCCTCAACGATGCCGCCGCCCTGGCGCCGAATCTGCAACTGGTGAAGTTCTTCAAGTATGCAGGGGTGCCATCATTCAGTTCGTTGAATGTCGAGAATCCGGACTTCTTCAAGCAGGCCAATGGGATCTTCATGAAGTATGCGGTCGATGCCTGGAAGACGTATCTCAACTGGCAAATGATCAACTTCGCTGCTCCCTGGCTGTCGGACCCATTTGTTAAGGCGCGATTCGAGTACCGGCAATCGCTAACCGGCCAGAAGGAACAACAGGCGCGGTGGAAGCGCTGCGTCGATCAAACCGATAATTCGCTGGGCGAGGCTCTGGGGCAGTCCTATGTGGATCAGACCTTCGGCGTTGAAGGCAAGCAGCGCATGCTAAAGATGGTGAACGCACTGGAGCAGTCGCTCGACAAAGACATCGCCTCGCTGCCGTGGATGACAGATGCAACGAAGAAGGAAGCGAAGATCAAGCTGGATGCGATTCGCAACAAGATCGGCTATCCGGAGAAGTGGCGCGACTACAGTTCCATCAGGATCAGCCGCGACGATTTCCTCGGCAACTACATTCGTGCCGCGCAGTTTGAGGCGCATCGTCAGACCAACAAGATTGGCAAGCCGGTAGACAAAATGGAATGGGAGATGACTCCTCCGACGGTGAACGCCTATTACAGCGGACAGTTCAATGAGATCGTCTTCCCCGCCGGCATCCTGCAGCCTCCGTTCTTCACTAAGGAACTCGATGACGCAGTAAACTTTGGCGGCATCGGCGCGGTGATTGGTCACGAGCTAACTCACGGCTTCGACGACGAAGGCCGCAAGTTCGATCCCAAGGGAAACCTGCGTGATTGGTGGACGCCCGTCGACGCGCGTGAGTTCGAGAAGCGTGCGGGATGCGTCGCGGACGAGTACAGCGGATTCACAGCCGTCGATGACCTTAAACTCAACGGCAAACTAACCCTCGGCGAAAACACGGCCGACAACGGCGGCGCTCGCATTGCGCTGATGGCCTTGCTCTCGATGCTGCAAGAACAAGCGAAGAGTGCTCCTTCAGACGATCCTCTAACCCGCAAGATCGATGGCTTCACGCCAGAGCAACGTTTCTTTTTAGGATTCGCAACCGTCTGGTGCGAGAACCGCAGCGACGAGTACAGCCGCTTCCTCGTGACCGTGGACCCACACTCTCCTGGACGCTGGCGCGCCAACGGTGTTCTCCAGAACATGCCCGAATTCCAGAAGGCATTCAGTTGCAAGCCTGGACAAGGGATGGTCAGCACCAATGCCTGCCGGGTTTGGTAAGCCTTTGTAAACCAATTGTCTCAATTGGTCATTTTTATTGACTAGACAATTATTGTGTCCATACCTAAAATGAGATCATGCAGACCATTAATGCCTCGAAATTCAAAGAGCAGTGCCTGACTATTCTCGAGAATCTGGAGCCGGAAGGGATCGTGATTACCAAGCACGGGAAGGCTGTAGCGCGTCTGATTCCCGCAAGCTCCGACTGCGCCGACCTCATCGGAAGTATGAAGGGCAAACTGCAGGTACATGGCAACATCCTCTCGACTGGACTGAAGTGGGATGCTGAATCTTGATACGCACATCCTCATCCATGCCTTGCAGGGTGAGCTGCGAGGTTCAGAGACGCAATTGTTGGTTCACAATCCCTGGAGCATCTCGGCGATTGTCTTGTGGGAGCTGGCGAAATTGTCCCAAAGAAATCGGATTACTATCGATTTAGATTCCCCTGACTTCACACGCGCTCTTTCCCGAGTGCATATATGGCCGTTAGACCTGAGACTTTGCCGGACGATCAAACATCTGGATTTTCAAAGCGATCCCGCCGATGAAATCATAGCTGCTACCAGCATTCTTCATCGTGTCCCCTTGCTGACCCGAGACAAACGAATCCTGCGGTCAAAACTGGTTCCTCTGGCGAAGTAATACGGCGCTATTCTTCACTCGTCGCCTGAGTGCAACAATGGGATTGAGACGGGCGGCTATCGCGTTGCAAGTAGTATGCGAACACGGCCACCATTAGCTACAACGCGTGAACGCTGAGATCGACCTTGCGTGAATAGCACTGCGCCAGCTTCGCGGAAATCATCGCTTGTCGAGGTTGTTGTGTCCGAAGGGCGCCGCAGTTCCGCTGGATAGCCCGATTGGGTATGGACCAGGAGTCAAGAAGAAAAAGCCAACCCGCGAGGCCGTACCGGCGGGCCGTTCATGAACCCGTCGCAAGACGGTGGGAACTCTCCGCGGTTCTTTAGGCATTTCCGTACTGGCGGAACTTCGCACACCGAACCGATTTTTCGAGTCGAGCCCCCTGTTCATTGAATGTTGGTTCAATAAACGGTTACCGCCAATACCTGCTTTGCAGGCTGGCTTCCATCTCGAATGCTATTCAAAGCTGACGGGGATGGCAAGAGACAGAGAAGAATCGGGTGATCGGGCCATCGGGTGATCGGGTGAAGTAAAACCTGAACTCTGCCCCAACTGTCATCCTGAGTCCCTCCTTTGGGCGAAGGATCTCCCGGAATGCGTCGAATGCCGACGCTATTGCGCCGGCATTTTGGCCAGAACTCTGGGTTCTCGTGGGGAAGCCGCACCAGCTGCAATTGGGTCCGAAAATCACGGAGGTCCTTCGCCCAAAGGAAGGGCTGAGGATGGCAGTTCGCCGGGGCCACTCATCTAAGTGCACGCGCTCGAGGTTTTTACTTCACCCGATCACCCGATTCTTTCCAATCACCCGACTTTCCGGTCCTCAATGATCTCATCCAGCATGCCGGAGAGCGAGTTGGCCCGTTCCACGTAGGTATTGGCGATGCTGTCGTACTTCTTCTTGAGCAAGTGATATTCGTCGGCGATGTTGAGCGCTGCGAGTACGGCGACCCGAAGTGAGTCAACCGTCGAAGTTTTCTCGGCGACAGCCCGCATCTTGAGGTCTACATATTCGGCCAGCTTAACTATGTAGTCAGGGTCTGTTCCCCGCAGGGTATAACCCTGGTCGTAAATCTCAACGCGGATGCTGTCAGCTGTCTTTTGCGTAGTTTGCGCGTGAGCCATAGTTAAGATGCCTCCGCACCCATAGCGTCGAGCTGCTTGAGCATCTTCTCGACACGGCTGCGAACGTCTTCGCGCTCGCGCCGCAGACCCACCATCTGTTCACGAATCGTTTCGACTTCTTCCTCACGCTCTTCGAGCTGTTCGCGCAAACGGATCACATCGCGCTCGGCAATCGCCCGCGCCTCGCGCGCAGACTTCAACAACTCAATGGTCTTATAAACCTTTTCTTCAAGTGCGTGAAATTCGTCGGAGGACACCGCAGACTCAAGCTCGGGGAGCGCCCTTGCAGACATGAGCACAAAACCTCAAGGAATAATTTAGTGGCGCGCAGTCGAAGTATATCCCACGTGATAGATGAAGGATGCCTGTGAATTCTGTTGATAAACAGGCAGAAATAAGAATCGGGTGATCGGGCCATCGGGTCATCGGGTGAAGTGAAGGACAGCTGTCGGCAGTCGGCGCTCGGCGTTCAGCCGAGATGCAGTCTTGTTGGATTACCCAAACTGCGCTGGCCGAAAGCCGATAGCCGAATGCTGACAGCTACGGTTCACTTCACCCGATCACCCGATGGCCCGATCACCCGATTGTCGTTAGCTCCGACTCTGCAAAGTGTTCCGAAACTGCCTGTTACAATGAAAACCGACAGTCCAGCTCCAATGAAGTGTCCCTTCTGCGGTTTTATCAATGACAAAGTAGTGGATTCTCGCGAGACCAAAGAGGGCGAGTCTATCCGCCGTCGGCGCGAGTGTATGAAGTGCGAAAAGCGCTTTACTACCTACGAGCGCATTGATGAAATCCCCTATATGGTCGTAAAGAAGGATGGTCGGCGAGAGAAATTTGACCGTCAGAAGCTGCTCACCGGACTGCTCAAGGCTTGCGAGAAGCGCCCAATTTCGATGGGGAAACTCGAGCAGATCGTTAACGAGGCGGAGACATACGTCATCGACTCCCCGGACCGTGAGCGCACAACTTCGGAAGTCGGGGAGCTGATCATGGATCGCTTGAAGCAGCAAGACACGGTCGCTTACATTCGCTTCGCATCTGTTTATCGCGACTTCAAGGACGTTCGCGAATTTGGAGCCGAGCTGGAGCAGTTGATGAGCAAGGAAGCGAAAGCGGCAAAATCCAAGTCCAGTCCTAAACACCAATAGCCCAGAGAGAATGATTCATAAAGTCACATTAATCCCCGGCGACGGCATCGGGCCGGAAGTGGTGAACGCCACGGTTCGTGTGCTCGAGGCAAGCGGTCCCAAGTTCGAGTGGGAGTCGCAACTGGCAGGCGCCGAAGCGTATGCCAAGACCAAACAGTACATTCCCAAGGAACTCTACGAGTCGGTAGAAAGAACTCGTGTTGCCTTAAAAGGTCCGGTCACGACGCCAATCGCGGGCGGCTTCGCCAGCATCAACGTGACCTTGCGCAAGAAGTTTGAACTCTTTGCAAACTTTCGGCCTATCAAGAACCTTCCCGGCGTCAAGACTCACTATCCCGGAGTGGACCTCGCCATCGTTCGCGAAAACACCGAGGGGGAATATTCGGGCATTGAGCACGAAGTTGTGCCCGGCGTGATGGAGAGTCTGAAGATCATCACCGAGAAGGCTTCCACACGGATTGCGCGCTTTGCGTTCGACTACGCTCGGCGGGAAAAGCGGAAAAAAGTACACGCCGTCCACAAAGCCAACATCATGAAGTTGACCGATGGCTTGTTCCTGCGCTGTTGCCGCGACACGGCCGAGATCTATCCCGAAATCCCGTATTTTGAGCACATCGTGGACAACACCTGCATGCAGCTCGTCACCAATCCTTATCAATACGATGTGATGGTGATGGAGAACCTTTACGGCGACATCATCTCCGATCTTTGCGCTGGGTTCGTTGGCGGATTGGGACTTGTCCCCGGCGCGAACCTGGGACACGAATGTGCGATTTTCGAAGCAGTGCACGGTTCAGCGCCAGATATCGCCGGAAAAGATCTCGCAAATCCGACTGCGGTCATGCAATCTGCGGTGCTTATGCTGCGTCATCTAGGGGAAGCCGATGCTGCCGACCGGATGCACGCGGCAATTGAACGCGTCTACCGCGAAGGCCAGAAGACTACGCGCGATGTCGGCGGCAAGGCAGGCACCAGCGAGTTTGCCGACGCCGTGATCGCGGCGTTGGAAACGAGCAAGCAACCTGTTGCAGCCAGCCGCTAGTCGGCATCTTCCCTGCCTCGATTCATTTTGGGAAGCTAAAGTAACACTTGAGCACCAAGATTTCTGTTGAGTTCCGGAACCGACTGGCGATTTGTTTGCTCACTGACTCGAGACGCTTCGCCGGATCTTGACTTTTGCCTTTGTTTCGCCTATAGTGCAGCGGTGTGTTTGTGTGTTCAATGCGTGCTGAGCATCCTGTGGTTTCCGAGCCCGCGGCAATTGACTTGGCTCTTCGAAAGGCCTTATGTCTCGGGGTAACGCTGTGAATCTCTCGGCGTAACGCCGTGGAAATTTCGGCGTTACCCTGTGGAAATTTCGGGGTTACCCCGGGGTAAGAGCGGGGTTGCAATAGCGGATGAATGGCAGGTAAATAACGTCGAATGTTCTATATAGGGAATAATTATCCGCGTGCAACGGAGCTACATCGACAAGCTCTCCCTTAAGCTGGACCAAACGGACTCTCGAGAAGGTGTGCTCTCCACCCTCAAAATGAACTATTCCCTGCTCCTTGTGGGTTCTCTCGCATTTCTTCTCACTGCTTGCAGTCAAAACACTCGTCCGATGCCGCCTGCATCGGAACAGCCGAAAGCGGCTCAGTCTTCGAAGAAGCTGACAAGTGTCGATCCCGCGACCGCTGCCGGCATTCATGGAACAATTCACCTCCAAGGCTCCGCCCCGGCTCCGGTTCAAATCGATATGGGTATGGATCCCGGCTGCACCATCTCGAGCAAACAGCCAAACTTCGGCCAGCAATATGTTGTCGGCAAAGGTGGTGGACTGGGAAGTGTCTACGTGTACGTCAAGGCAGGTCTGGAAGGAGACAACTTTGCTGTGCCGGCGATCCCGGTGATCCTCGATCAAAAGGGATGCCGTTACGAACCCCATGTCCTCGCCCTGATGGCGGGGCAAACTTTGCGCGTGCTCAACAGCGATCCCACGATGCACAACGTACACGCGCAGCCGAATGAGGCGAGCAACTCGCAGTGGAACATGTCGCAAATGCCGAAGGGCGCTCCAATCGAGACCGCATTCCACGATCCTGAAGTAATGATGCCCTTCAAGTGCAATCAACATCCCTGGATGAAAGCCTTTGTGAACGTTGCAGCCAATCCGTTCTATGCAGTCAGCGATGCGAACGGCAACTTCGAGATCAAAGGGTTGCCGCCGGGTGAATACACGATTGCGGCAGTTCATGAAGCGGCAGGCGAGCAGACACAAAGGATCACGTTAGGCACCGGGGAGACCAAGGCTGCGGACTTTACATTCGCAGCGCAGTAGCTGAGGGTCGAATGATTAGTCCTGATTGCTTTGTTAAAATAACTAGTCCTGCCCGCATCAACATTGAAAGGCCCGCTGCGCGTGAGGTCTGAAGTCTTACCGACTGATATTCGTTTCCATCGCGGTCTTCATCGCTTTGCTGTCGCTCTCTCCTGCTGCATCTTTGTTTTGATCGTGGCAGGGGCCCTTGTCACTAGCGAAGACGCAGGACTTTCCGTTCCCGATTGGCCGACCTCGTTCGGTTCCATCTATAAGATCCCGCCGATGGTGGGCGGTGTGAAGTTCGAACACACGCACCGCATGATCGCTGAGGGCGTGGGCCTGCTCACGATTCTCTTTTGCATTGCAGCCTTTCGTGTTGATCCCCGCAAATGGCTTCGCAACCTCGGTCTCGCGGCCATCGGAACCGTAATCGCGCAGGGCATTCTCGGTGGACTCACGGTGCTCATGTTCCTGCCGTGGTACATATCAAGCGCTCACGCAGCCTTAGGGCAGACTTTCTTTTCCATCGCTGTGCTGTTAGCTCTCTACACAGGCCGCGACTGGACCGAGTCAACTCCCGAGAGATTCGCCGACGATGGCGCGCCGAGCGCACACGCGCTGGCAGTCCTTACGGTCTGCGCGCTCTACCTTCAGCTCTTTTTTGGGGCTGCCTTCCGTCACTCGGGAATGAGCATTCTTTCACATCTCGTCAATGCAGTTCTCACTTCGGGAATCGCGGCATGGACAGCGGTTCGCGTGCTGAGTCGTTATGGTCAAATCGCCGCGCTTCGGCGACCAGCAGCAATCATGATCGCGTTGCTTCTGATTCAACTTGGATTCGGCTTCGCGGCGTATCTCACGCGTATAGTCTGGGGCAAAAATGCGGTGCAGCCTCTACCCAGCATGGTGAGTACCACCGTTGCACATGTAGCCATCGGAGCACTGCTACTCGCAACAAGCTTTGTGCTGGAAGAGCAGGTTCGTCGACATTTGGCGAAAGATCCTGCTAGAGCAGTTGAACCCTCAGCGGCCCGAAAGGCGATTAGCGCATGAGTGCTGCTATCCAGCCTGTTCCCACAGCAGAAGTGCAGCCTGCTCCTCCGCCGACACGCAAGTATTCGCGCCTTGGAGATTACTCGGTGCTGCTCAAGATGCGCGTGACTTCGCTGGTCGTCATGACAGCCTGGACCGGCTACTTCCTGGGCGCCCAGCGCGCTCACATTCCAACTTTTTCCTGGAAGCTGCTCTGCGCCATGCTCGGAATCGGATTAGTTTCTAGCGGCGCCGCGGCGATGAACCAGGTCATTGAGCGCGAGGCAGATGGCCGCATGCAGCGCACTCGAAAGCGTCCCATTCCGGGACAGCGGATGGGTGTCGTTGAAGCCACTGCCGTCGGGATGGCCTGCATCCTTGGGGGTGCGGGGTATCTCGCAATTACAACCAACCCTCTCACCGGAATTTTGAGCGTGCTCACTGCCTCGGCATACGTCGGTGTGTACACACCGCTGAAGATGCGTTCCCCGATCTGCACGACCATCGGAGCGCTTCCAGGAGCAATGCCTCCGCTGCTCGGTTGGACCGCCGCTCGCGGTCGCGTCGAGTGGGAGGCCCTTGTTCTCTTCGCGATCCTCTTCCTATGGCAGTTCCCGCATTTTCACGCGATCGCATGGCTGTACCGCGAGGACTATCGCCGTGCTGGGATCCGGATGCTGCCGGTCGTGGAAGAAGATGGGCGCTCTACGGTGCGCGAGGTGCTCGCCTACTCGCTGATGCTGGTGCCGGTAAGCCTGTTCCCGGGATACTTGCACATGGTGACCAGGACATACATTGTCGGCGCGCTGATCTTCAGTCTGGCCTTTCTGGTGTTCTCCGTCCGCTTTTCCCGTGTTCTCTCCGGCCTGCCTGCCGGTGAATCGGGCAAACTTGCTCGCGGCCTGCTGCGCGCCAGCGTGATTTACCTTCCCGCCCTCTTCGCGCTCATGATGATCAATTCGCGGTTTACTCGATGACCCACAATTCCAATTCGGCTTTACTTACGTCGCCTGGGGAAGACGAAACGCAGTTGCCGTCTATCTCTGCAATTCAGGTCGAATCACTTGGTCATCGATATGAGAGCCGAGTCGCCCTGGATAGCATCTCGTTCAACGTTCGGCCCGCAGAAATCTTTGGTTTGCTGGGCCCGAACGGCAGTGGCAAGACGACGCTTTTCCGAATCCTGACAACGTTGATGGTTCCCACCAGTGGGCGCGCATTCGTCGCTGGCTTCGATCCAGTGAAGCAGCCCAATGAGGTGCGACGCAGGATTGGCGTTGTAGCGCAGGCTCAAAGCGTGGACGTAAAGCTTACCGCTGCAGAGAACCTGATGCATCAGGGCCACCTCTATGGCCTGAGCGGAGCACGGCTCAAGCAACGTATCAGCGAAATGCTTGAGCGTGTCGGCCTCTCGGATCGTGCCAATAACTTGGTTGAGACATTCTCCGGAGGAATGCAGCGGCGCGTCGAACTCGCAAAGGGACTGATGCATCGACCGTCAGTTCTGCTCCTCGACGAACCGACTATGGGCCTCGATCCGGGCGCCCGCCGCGATCTTTGGCTTTATCTCGACAGCTTGCGCGAGCACGAGGGCGTGACCGTTCTTGTGACCACTCACCTTATGGAGGAGGCCGAGCGTTGCAGCCGTCTCGCGATCCTCAGCGAAGGCAAGCTTGTCGCACTTGGAACTCCAGCAGAGTTGAAGTCTGAGATCGGTGGCGATGTTATTCAGTTTGAAACGGAGCGTCCGGATGTTCTTGCTGCGCGCATCCTGGATCGCTTCGGCATTGCCTGCTCGATCGAAGAAGGTATTGTCCGTCTCGAGCAAGCGCAAGGACATCGCTTCGCCGCCGATGTGATGGAAGCCTTTCCCGGCGAGATTCGATCGATCAGCGTGAGTCGTCCGACGCTAGAAGACGTGTTCATAAAGCGCACCGGACACCGCTTCTGGACACAGGAGCAGAACCGTCCGTAGTAGCGGACGGGTGACAATTAAGATGACTGCGATGTCACACATGGGAACAACATTTCCCGATCTCACAGCGGGCGAACCATCGAGTGCTCTGCTGCCTATCGTCTCTCTCTGGCGACGCGAAATCGTGCGCTTCTATCGCCAAAAGAGCCGCGTGATCGGCGTAATTCTGTCTCCCCTGGTCTTCTGGTTGGTAATAGGATCCGGTTTTGGGAATTCCTATCGCTCCGGCGCTGGCGACCAGCATTATCTGCAGTATTTCTTTCCTGGCGCCCTGCTGATGATCGTGCTATTTACTTCAATCTTCACCATGATGTCGGTGATTGAAGACCGCGATCGAGGCTTTCTTTCTTCTGTGCTTGTGGCTCCGGTAAGCCGCTCGGTCATCGTTCTGGGAAAGGTTCTCGGAGGCACCACGCTGGCGGGTGTTCAGGGCTCGCTATTTCTGGTTTTCGCGCCAGCGGTTGGTGCACACTTCAATGTCTCCGGCCTCTTGCTGATTGTTCTCTCAGTGTTCCTGATGGCGTTCGCGCTTACCGCACTGGGATTCACGCTGGCCTGGCGAATGGAATCGGCGCAGGCTTTTCACGCGATTGTGAATCTGTTTCTGATTCCTCTGTGGCTGTTGTCGGGCGCACTCTTCGCGGTGAATAACGCTTCAGGATGGATTCAATGGGTGATGCGGTTGAATCCACTTACGTATGGACTTGACGTGTTGCGGACTGCGCTCTTCCCCTCAACCGCATCGATGAATCAGTTCTCGCTCCCGACTTCGCTAATGATCCTGATCGCGTTCACTGCGGTGATTTTTTCCGTAGCGTTCCTGATGGTGAACCGAAGAACAACCCAACCTGTCGCCTGAATCCCAATTGCAGATCGACTACAGCATATTCCCGCCACTTGATGCCACGCTCAATGGCACGACCGCCGTCTTGCTGGCCATCGGGCACAGGTTCATCAAGCGCGGCGCAGTGGCCAGGCATCGCGTGGTGATGATCGCTGCATTTATCGTTTCGTCAGCTTTTCTGGCCTGCTATCTCTACTATCACTTTCACGTGGGATCGGTGCACTTCCAAGGAAAAGGATGGGTACGTCCTCTCTATTTTTCGATCCTGATTTCCCATACCGTGCTCGCGGCAGTCGTTGTTCCAATGATTCTGATTACGCTCACACTGGCGCTTACGAACAAGTTCGACCGCCATCGCCGACTGGCGCGCTGGACCTACCCGATCTGGATGTATGTCTCCATTACCGGCGTCATTGTTTACCTGATGCTCTACAAGTTGTTCGTTTGACAGCAATCCTCCGCTGCCTCTGATTCTTTTGGGCTAGAAGAGTCACCTAGACGCGCCTAAGAGTCTTTCCGCATTTCCTTACGGCCCTCCGCCGATATAGCCAGAGTAGATCGAAAACTACCTTCGACTTCAGTCAGTTGCGTTCTCGAACTGGCAGGAGTTCAGGTGCAATTTTCTTCTAAGGTTTTGATCAAATTCAGCGCGGCCGCAATCGCGGTCGCCTCAATTGTGGGATGTGGTTCTGGATCGGCAAAGCCGTTTTCAGCCGGCAGTGCGGTTAGCAGCGTCAACAATTCGAATTCCGGCTCCAACGCAGGCAGCTCGTCTTCGGCTTCAAGCGGTAGTCCATCAAGTCCGACGTCCACGTCGGCTCCTGCAGCTCCTGGTGCGCCGGTGGCCAGCACTGATCCCGCAGGCTCGATCGTTTACGCTAGCCTGCAGAGTCAGCCCGGATGGCAAACCTGCGGTGGTTGCGGCAACGTTGGGGGCGTTGGACAGGGACCTGACTATCACATGGCTCAGGGAGTCTCTAGTCCTAGTCTCAGTGGATCAGCGGCCGACTTCTATGTAAACGGTGGCCCTGCATATACGGGCGGCTACTACTTCATCGAGCAGCCAACGATTCAGAATCCGGTTACATATCTTCGCTACGATTTGGATCTGTTCGTGCCGGGGCAATATGCCAATGCCCCACAAGCGATCGAGTTCGAGTGCCAGCAAACCACGAATGGCAACACTTACAACTTTGCCTGGCAAGCCGATTACGCCAGCAATACCTGGCGCGTGTTCAACTTCACGACCAAGGAGTGGGAGGGTACCGGCATTCCGCTTCAGCGTTTCGCTCCGAATACATGGCATCACATCTCCGCAGTTTTCCACGCAGCCGGCACGCAGGCCATTCATGACTCGCTAACCGTCGACGGCAAGACCATGGGCGCAAACATTTCGCATCAGGCGACGGCTACGGGTACCCGCCTAGAATTCACTGCGGGATTCCAAGTGGACCTGAACTCCAATAGCACTCCGTACCACGTGTATGTGGACAATATGAGAGTGGCGGCGACGAACTAACCTCGGTCCACGAGAGACAGCCTTCACCACGGAGCCCGGAGGAGAGTTCTCCGTGCTCCGTGGTGAAAAACGGTTTGAGCGATGGTGAATTTGCCGCGCGTTTGTTATATTGAGCGCACTTCCTTCCGGAGCAGCAGCCATGGCCAAGAGCGTCAACAAAGTTATCCTCGTCGGAAACCTCGGCAAGGATCCCGAAGTCAAGTACACCTCAACCGGCACCCCTGTCGCCAAATTCTCACTTGCTACTAACGAGGGATACAAAGACAAGAGCGGGCAATGGCAGGATCGTACCGAGTGGCACAACGTCGTTGCCTGGCAAAGGCTCGCCGAGATCGTAGGCGAGTATGTGAAGAAGGGCTCGAAGGTCTACATCGAAGGCCGTCTTCAAACCAGTTCGTGGGACGACAAAGAAACCGGCCAAAAGAAGTACAAGACTGAAATCATTGCGAACGACCTTGTTCTACTCAGTGGACGCAGCGAAGCCGACTCTGAAGGCGGATCGCGCGGATACTCGCGTAGTGCCTCAGCAGGTACTGGCAACCTCGACCAGAGCCATGGGCATAACGAGGAGCCCGCACACGCCACCCAGATTCAAGACGAAGATATTCCGTTTTGAGGAGCAGCTCCTGAGCGGCTAAGCTCCTCAGCTTCTAAGCCCAGAGGCGCAGCATGCTGCGCCTCTTTCTGCTTTGCGCAAGACTTTTTCCTGTCCTCGCTCAGGATCGCATTCGTGCCGGTTATCGCTCAGAAGCTTAGAAGCTAGAAGCTCAGCAACTTAGGAGCTAATCCAACGTGAACTGCTGAAATTTCATCCAATCATTTGAGCCTTTGCTCAATTTTCGATTGGGAAATCCGTGTCTTCTTAATATGCAAGCTTCTTTTGGAGCTCTTCAGCGGTTTTGTCTATTCATTTGCGCGGTAGTTGTCCTCGGCCTCGCTGGCTGCGCCGGGTCGAAACATACCGATATTGCTCATACGCTGCGTACCGAAATTCCCGCGCCTGAGGGCAGTCCTCAGATTATTGCTGCCTATCAACCCTGGTTTGGACGCTCCGGGCATATCGACGTCGGTTACAACTCCCAGGACGCGAGCGTCCTTGCTCAGCAAGTGGAGCATGCGAAGAACCTCAACATTCGGGCATTCATTGTGAACTGGTATGGACCGTCGCACGACTTTGAAGACCGCAGCTACGCGGCGCTGCAGCGAGTTTCGTCTGAACACGACTTCAAGACAGCGATCATGTACGACGAAAGCGTTGACGATCCCCATCGTGCTACGGAGCAGGCTATCTCCGATCTGCAGTACGCATACGAGCATTACATCGGGCCAAAAGCTTCCGTGCCTAATGCATATCTCACCTACGACGGGCGCCCGATGATCTTCATATTTCCTAAATCGGGAGATACAGACTGGAAGCGCGTAAAGCAGGCCGTGAGTGGATGGGAACACCCACCGATCCTGATCTATGAAGATGAGGATGCAAAAGACTGGGGAGCCTTCGATGGTTACTATGCGTGGGTTTCACCCGGCAAGAAGGGCTGGGTCAAGGATGGCAGCAACTGGGGCCGCAGCTATCTCGAGAACTTCTACAGCAGAATGTCGAAGCAAAGCGGCAAGATTGCCATAGGTGCAGCATGGCCCGGCTTTGATGATTCCAAAGCGGAGTGGGGGCAGGGTCGCAAAATGGACGCGCGTTGTGGAAAAACCCTCGAGGACTCACTGAATCTTCACCGGCGCTACTTCCCTGCCGATCGTCCACTGCCCTTCCTTATGATCGTCACCTGGAACGACTACGAAGAGGGAACGGCCATCGAGCGCGGAATCGCGAACTGCGGCGCCAAGAGTGACGGCGCACAGCGCGCAGGCGGATAAGAAGAGCGAAAGGCGTTTTGTTCTTGCGACGCCCTGCTCAACCGTCAAACAGCCATCCACGACCTATAATGTTTTCATGCTCGACGAGCTCGATTTTCGCCGCAAAGCAGATGTGGCTGTGGAAGACTTGAAGAAGCGCCTGATTGCTGCCGAAGATGATGCCGCGATTGAGGTCGAAGAACAGAATGGCGTGCTGAACGTTGTCTTCGAGGAACCACCGGCGAAGTTCGTCATTACTCCAAACACTCCGGTTCGCCAGATCTGGATCTCTGCTCTCTCCACCAGCTTCAAACTTGACTGGTCAGATATGCAAAATGACTTCGTGTTGGAAAAGACCGGCGAGCGTCTGAAGGCCTTGGTTGGAAGATTGGTAAATCAACAGCTCGGTGAAGAAGCCGTTACCCTCTCCTAATTCTCGTGGGAAGGTTGGAGGCACTTCGGAGAGGATTGGTGGACCTGGTCGGGATCGAACCGACGACCTCTTCCATGCCATTTCCTAGAACGGGATTGTACTGAAACGCATCAAGGAGCATTGAGATGGGGCAGCCTTGCGATGAAGTCGGGCTGTCCCACTATTGCTGCTACACCGGATGACATCGAGCTGCTCTGACCCACATGGGCATGGATCATCAGGTTAGGTCACAACGAATGTCACAGATCCGCCCTCGTCCGCGATGTTAAACCAGTTCGATTTATTCATGTCCTCACCTTGCTGATTCCGCCAGCACCCTCCGCGCCGTACTCCCCCGGGCGGCGCCGGTCGACGTCCCCCGAGGCCAAGTTGAGGGTTGGAGTCCCTGCAGAATGCAAAATTGGAGTCACTCGGTTTCGCATCCAAAATTTTCCCGCGCTTAGAAATCCTCTGCTTGCTGTTTTTCTGAGTGCAGGTCTTCTGAGTCCAAAATCTGGACTGTCATGAACGAAGATCCAAATCGTCACAGGAGACTGCACTGGATGCTTGCTTCCGAGTAGCCGAACAATACTTCCAGTGACACGGATCGGGGCTTCTCAAGAAGATTGCTGTGGCACCCAGCCGGAAGCGATTCGAGGGTGAGCCGCGGTCAGGACTATTTGACTTGGTGCTTGGCGTACTCTTCGGGCGTGAATTTGCCGGCTTTCACATAGCTTTCGTTTAGTTCCGTATACTGCTTCCACTTCTCGGGCAGGTCATCCAGTGCAAAAATCGCCGAGACGGGGCAGACGGGAACGCAGGCGCCGCAATCGATGCATTCCACGGGATCAATGTAGAGCTGGGGAACGTCGTCGAATGTTGTCCGGCCATCGTCATAGCTCGTGTTCTTCTTGGGGTGTATGCAATCCACAGGGCAGGCATCGACGCAGGCGGTGTCCTTTGTCCCGATGCAGGGTTCGGCAATGACATATGCCATGGGTCACCTCCGCTGTCTTTCACCGTATGCCTGCCACAAAGAAGATTCAAGCGTGTTGCCAAGCCGATCCTTGGCAACGATCCTGGAATTGATCCATGCAGTAAGCACTTCATATTCGGCACCACTCATTTCACGCTTTGGCGCAGGCAGATGAGACCCGCGATTGCATCCCGTCAAAGCGATAACTGGCGATAACAGGCATTTACGCGTTTTGACCGCGCGGGTTGATTGTGTAATGGCGATTTTGCAACAGTGTCCGACACGATGAGGTTCAATAAGGCAGGGTTGCACTATTGCCTTGCTGTCGTATGGTGGGTTCTTCGATTCGTGCCGCCAGTGTTTGTTGGACAAACTCCGATAGCACCTGTTCGTCTCCCGATCCAAACAATCGCCCGATTTTTGGAAGTACAAATCCCCAGAGAATCAAAGCCGGAAAAACAATGAGGCCAACTCTAGTGTCGCCAGATGTGTAGTGACTGCCTGTGGTCAGGTCAATGAGGCACAGGACGAAGAGCGGTCCGCCCAAGATTGTTACCCCACCCAGCCAAAGACGCATGAAGTTCCTCGTCAAAGGCGACAGATCGAAATGTGCCTCTATCCGGCTGCCCCCCGATTCCGAACGGAACTGGCCATAGAAGCATGGAGCAAAGTCGTTGCGCCAGTATCTTCTCCTCCGCAAGCGGAACGTATTGTCCGTTACTACGCCCAGTACTGGAGATGAACCGCGATATCCCGTTAGTGAGAAGAGCGCTCTCTGCTCCTCGTCAATCGAGCGGCGCAAGGCATCAGCGACCGCGTTTGGAGCGAGCGTCGAATGCAGTACGAGGGACGTTCTCACAGAGGTCTTCCCACAAAAAAACGTACCACACTCCCTCATACCAATCAGCCCGAAATTCTGTAAGTGTCGTTAGCAGACGTTTACGCTCAGAATTGTCAATGAGTGCAAAGGCGATGTTACGTCAACTGAGAAAGATGACGCATAAGGTCAGGTAATTCCAACATAGACTTGATCACAAAATCCGGCTTCACATCTGCACCAATGTCATCCGGACTGCGATGAGCTTCTCCTGAGATCCAGACTGTCCGAATCCCGCAGCTGACGCCGCCGCACACGTCAGTGTTGAGCTGGTTGCCGACGAAGAGAACCTCACTTTCAGACAAACCGCACTTCCGGAGAGCGAA
>DATMPC010000092.1 GCA_035567895.1 Terriglobales bacterium
CCGCTGCTTGGGACATGTTGGCGACGGTTCGAATCCCGGATTGCCCGCAATTGCTGTCTGCCAGTCCTGGTTGGGAAATCGGATCACCCACGGCACCCTGATCGGATTTGTTAAGCACGTGGTTGTTGCTCAGGATGTAAAGGGTTCCGGCGCGCGAGACTAGGGAGCCGAGCGTTCCTGAGCAACAAAAGAGGCTGTTCCCACTCTTCGTTGTGTCGGTCGAATTGCCGCCGCTGGTACCGAGTTTGATTGGACCGCTCTGTGGGTCCTGATTGTCGTGATGAACACGAATGTCGGCCTTGGCGGTTCCCGATTTGGTAGTATCAGCTACCGAAGTTGCGGTAATCGTTACGCTGGATGGATTGGGAGCGACCGCCGGAGCGGTGTAGAGTCCCGATGAGCTGATGGTGCCGACCGTGGAGTTCCCGCCCTGCACTTGGTTTGCACTCCAGGTCACGCTTGTATCCGTGGCTCCTGTCACCGTGGCGGCGTAAAGCTGTGTTCCGCCGGGAGCCAGTGTTGCCGACGGAGGTGCAACTGTAACCGTAATATTTGAGCTACCTGAGTTACGAGTACCGCCAGAGCTGGATCCGCCACCGCCTCCTCCGCACGAGATAAAAGCCATTGAGCACGAGAACAACAGCAGTGCCTTGAACCAGCTTGCGCTCTTCAACTCCATTCAGCTACTCCGCGTTCAGTGTGGTTGCTTTGATTCAGGAACTCGGAAAAAGGATACCAAGCTGGGACGAAGTCGCTCAACTCCTTCAGACTCGAATGGTCAACTCCCTCTGAGTTGGAAACATGTAGCAACTACCATCCTGAACCGCGAGGAGAACCTTTAGGAATATTTCGATTTGACTGCTGCCTCTCGAATCCTCGTCTAAGACCCTGGTGAAGAAACGTTTGAGCACGTGATTGCAAGTTGACTTCAACAATTCAAGGGAGCGTAGGCTGCAACGGATCGCACTCAGTCGTAATATCCATCTCGCGTCTGTACGACGTCGTTCTTGTCCCTCGCAGCCAGGTGGATCTTATGGTAGGCAGACGCTGTTCCGCCGTGATCGGGTGTGTAGCCGATGTTGTATTGATTGCGCAGCTCTTGCTCAATTTGGGAATAGATCTGGTCGACCGACTGTTTCTTCGAGATCTCGAACATACGCCCGCCGGTCTGCTTCGCAATGCGTTCGAGGACCTTCTTGCCATCCTCTCGAGACTCCTGCGGATAGCGACCCGCACCGGGGCGGCCCATCCCTCCGCGATTCCAGCCGCCATGCCGGCCGCCATATCCGCCGAAGGCGCTGGGTTCTTCCCCTTTGAAGTAAATGCAGTAGACCAGAGTATTCGCGCGCTGAGCAGATTCAACCGCGCTCTCGAGTGAAGTCTTACTGCCACGATCGTCGCCGTCGGTAAGCAGGATGAGCGCCTTGCGTCCTTGCTGCTTTTGCATCAACTCATCCGAGGCGAGAAAGATGGCGTCGTAAAGCAGCGTACCGCCACCGCCAAAGTGACGACGCCGGCCTCGGCCGCCTCCCGGGTATCCTCCGGGCGATCCACCTGAATTCCCCTGATCGGTGCGCTGAGTAGGTTCGATCTCTTCCAAGGCGGAGGCCAGTTTCTGCTTGGACGACGTGAGGTCCTGGAGCAGCTCAACTTCGCGGTCGAAGTGGATCAGAAACGCCGAGTCCTTGTCCTCGCGCACAACTTTAGTAAGAAACGTTCCGCTGGCGTTGCGTTCATCGGGGAGCGCACTCAGTGTGCTCATGCTGGTATCGACGAGCAATCCTAATTTGAGCGGCAGGTCAGTCTCGCGGGTGAAATATTTAATGGCTTGCGGACGGCCATCTTCTTCGAGCGAGAAATCATCCTTCGAAAGATTGCTGATGATTTGCCCGTGCTTGTCGCGCACGGTCGCGAACAAATTAACGACCTTCACCGTCGCAGAAAATGTAGGTTTCGAGGGTTCAGAGTTCACCGACGAACTTTTGCTGCCTCGGCTGTCCTCTGCAAAACCAACCGTCAGTAAAGCAGCAGAAACCAGCCACACCAAGCCTGCAGAAAGCCATTTCCTGCAAGTTGGCGCGTCGGAGGAGTAGCGAGGGACGAACATCGTGGGCTTCTGCCCGACATGAACCCCATCCGCGCAAACAAGTCGCGGCCGATTTTTGATCAACCGACGTCTAGTGCGCTATCCGTCCCCCTTACGGTCAAAACCTGCGGCGAAGTGTTTCTATTGCTCCATATCTTTAATGTGTGTCGCGATGTACCACGTATTGCCAAACGCGTCCTTCACTCCTCCACTGCGATCGCCATACGGATGGTCGGTGAGCTCGGCGATTGAGGTGGCTCCTGCAGCCAGGGCACGGTGATACACCGTGTCGCAGTCTGGGACATATAGATAGAACATGCCCGGCATCGGCTGATAGATGCCTTGTGCTTCGCCCATCTCTAGATGAGAGCTGCCAATCTTCATCGTCATGTGATGGATCACTCCATCGGGCGATGCGTAGCGGCCCAGATCTTCGGCACCGAAGGCGCGCTTCATGAAATCAATTACGGGTAGCGCGCGCACGGGATGCAGATACGGCTGCACATCGGGCGCCCCTTCCCATTTGTAATTCTCACCTCTGTAGGTGGCGATATACCAGAAATTGCCCGCCGGGTCCTTTATAGCGCCCGAACGTTCTCCGTAGGACTGATCGACCGGTTCGCCGATCGAGGTACCACCTGCTTCGAGCGCTCGCTTGTACGTTGCATCGCAATCGGGGACGTACATGTGAAACGCCATCGGCGTCGATTCGCCGCGCCATGAGAGTCCAGGACCGCCGCCGCCCATCATCAGCATGGAGTCGCCGATGCGAATCTCCGCATGAATGCCGCCGGCCGAGCCGATAGCCCGGAATTTCTCTTCCGCTCCGAACGCACGTTGCACGAACTCGATCAGCGCCGCCGCATCTTGCGCCACCGGATACGGTGTGACCGTGCGGTACCCTTTCGGGACAGGATCCACTTTCGTTTTCTTGGGCTCCTCGCTCGTCATGACACGGAAGCGGCGATGCATCTCCTCAACCGACATACGTTCCTTGACCGTGGAAACACCCCAGAGGTATCCGAAGGGATCACGCAGAGTTCCCTGCCGGTACCCGTAGAACTGATCTTTCACCGGATTAGCTATCGTCGCGCCTTCAGCAACCGCGTGCGCGACAAAGGCATCGACGTCAGGAACGTTGAGTTCAATGCTAATGGGCGTATTGCCGAGTGTCTCCGCGCTGAAGCGTCCGCCTTGCGGCCATTCTTCACCGAGCATGATGAGTGCGTCGCCAATCATGAGCTCCGCATGTCCGATGCCGCCCTCTGTCTCGAAGCGCATGATCTCCTTCGCACCGAAAGCGCGCTTGTAGAAATCGATTGCAATTCCGGCTTTCTTGAATCTCAACGCCGGCGCCGCCTGTGCGTGAACCTCCGGGATGGATTCTGCTCTTGCCGCCATAGAAGTGCTCCTTTCCAAATCAGATCTCAAACGTTCAATAAATTCTTCGCGCGGCAAGTTGCGCAATTCACCCGCGACACGCACAAGTGGCGCTATTTCAGCATCGCCGCGTACCGGCAACGCGTCGCTGCGGGAGAACAGCTTGCCGATTGCCTGATCCAGTCGTTCGAAGCGTGAGAGCTTAGCCATTACCACCCTCCACGCTTGCGCGAAGTTTTTCCAGAGCGCGGAACTGAAGTTGCTTCACCGCTCCTTCACTTCGTCCCAGTTCCTGCGCGATCTCCCGAATACTCTTCTCCTCAACGAAACGCGACACCACAACTCGCCGCTGATCCTCGGGAAGACGCTTTACCAACTGGAAGAGAGCCGCTCGCTCCTCAATCTCTTCCATGCGAGGGTCCTTTGGTTCATCCGTAATCGGGTTCCCAGTCTCCCTGGCCGTGCTCCGCCAGCGATCGATAATGCGATGTGCCGCAATACGAATCAGCCAGGCGGCAAACGGCGCTCCACGCCACTCGAAACTCTTTAGGTTCTCCAGCGCGTGGTGAAACACGTCGGAGGTAATGTCTTCAGCCTCTTCGCGCGTGCCCACCCGCCGCGACACGTAGACGTATACCTGATACACATTCCGCTGATAGAGGTCCCCAAAGCGCGCGGGATCGCGCTTCGCGGCTTCCACTAGAAGCCGCTCGTCCGCGTCATTCTTCAAAGCCTTCAACCGGCTCTCCGCATGTGGCGCTCATTAAGATAAACGCACGGGAAGCAAAAAAGGTTACGGCGGGATATCTATGACATCCCGCCGTCTGAACCGGCCTTTATTTCGAGGAATGAGAAGCTCGGGCGAGCTACTTCACGGCGTACCGGTCCGGGAAAGCTTGGATACTACTCGCACGCGTTCAACGAACATGCGGTTTAGAAACTCTGCTCTTACGTGAAAGTCAATGACCCTGCCGCGGAGCCTTGCCGGCACCCAGTGCTCTCGAGCCTTGTGGTTTTGCGGAATATAGAATTCGATTAGCTTGGCCATGGTCGTAACTCCTCATCAAATGGCCGGTCTGGTGGGGGGCAAATCCACTTCAGTCTTGAACTTGGATCCACCTCGGACCCTGCGCCGTTTGCTTAGCATCTTGCAATTTTTTCGCCAAAGCTGGCAGTTCTCGTAAGGTGCTGACTTTGCGGTGCAACGCAATCCTTGCCGCACGGCTAGCCTGGGAGCGGGACGAACCCTCCGGCTCGGAGTTAAGCGGAAGTCTAGCCGTCCGGTTAGAAGATCAAGAGGGCCAACACGTTGACCGAAGGGTTCGTTTGTAGATAAACGGGCATGCGCGAGCGCAGTCGGGGTAGAGAAGGAGTCAAGCAGGACCTTAAAGGGCTCGTAGTCCTTGCCTTAGTCGCCAGGCAAGCTACTTTGGCGACTGAAGCGCAGACGGTGTTCACGACGGTCGACGTTCCTATTTCAGATCTCGCAGCCGAGCGCCTATCTTGACGCGCAACGGTATCGGCAGCTCCGAGTATCCGTTCTTGGTGGCGATCTGCTGGCCATCGGAGAGCGTCCAGGTAAGGAAGCCGCGCAGGGCTGTTGCTCGCTCGGCATCTTGCCCATGCACGCGGAGATAAAGCCAGTCATAGCTGGAGATGGGAAAAGAGTGCTCGCCTGGCGGATTCGTCAGCGAGGCAGAGAACTTGTCGAAAGACGGTGCCTCGACAGCACGACATGCCTCCGCTAGGCTCTCCGGTGAAGCCTTCACGAAATGCTTTGAAGCATTGAGGACCAGACCAGACGGAATCTTCGACTCAATCGCATACTGAGCCTCGACAAATCCAATCGCGCCCGACTCCGACTTGACCGTTTCTACCATTTCGGAACTGCGCTCCGCCGGCTTGCCTACCGGCCACTTGGGAGAAGAGCTAGTCCCAACTTCACTGCGGAACTTCGGACTCACCTTGGAGAGAAACTCAGTAAAGATGAAGTTCGACCCTCTTCCCGCTGGACGATAGACTACTTTGATCGGCACCGCGGGTAGAGCTACTCCGGGATTGAGTTTCTCCAAAGCCGGAGAGTTCCAAGTCTTGATCTTGCCCATGAAGATGTCTGCCAGAACCTCTCCCGAGAATCGCAATTCGCTCCTAACGCCGGGGATGTTGTAGATGGGAACGATCCCGATCACAACCGCGGGAATCTGGATCAGTCCAGCCTTGGAGAGTTGCTGCGTACTCAAGGGAATCTCCCCGAGGGCGAAATCGCCACTGCCGTGAGAAATCGCAGCAATGCCTTCGTCAGTGCCGATGGCAACATATCTCACTTGAACATTGTGACTCTGTTGGTTGTACACCTCCGTCCACTTGCTCACGAGTGGAGCTGGAACCGTGGAACCCGAACCTACCAGCACAATACCCTGCTGACAGACCCCGATGTGTGCGCCCCAGCTGAGCAGGAGAGCCGTTCCCAGACCAATGCCAAAGAACTTTCTCATTAGTCAGCCATGCTTACGTGTAGGTTCCGGTTCGTCAAGTACCAGCATGGTTCCGGACGAGACACCGGCTCGCGTCGACTATTGACCCAATCCACTTAAACTAAGCCTGCGTTGTATTTCCGAAACGATCTGATCGGGCGAGCGTGAGATATCGACGACAATCGCGTCTGTCGGTTCTTCGAGGTCGGCGAACTGGCTGGAGAGCATCTCCGCCTTCATGAAATGAGCTTGCCGATGCGACAGGCGCTCATGAATCAGATCGGGTTCACCCTTTAAGTAGACAATCCTAACTTCCGGGCCGACTGTGAGCTGCTCTCTGTACTGTCGCTTCAAGGCTGAACACGCGAGCACAGCATTCTGTCCCGATTTGATCCAGCCGGCGATGGCATGCCGCATGGCGCGGAGCCACGGTTCACGATCGGCGTCCGTGAGCGGTACGCCCTGGCTCATCTTCTGAATGTTGGCGACAGGATGGAACTGGTCAGCATCGGCAAAGTTCCATTTCAGTGTTTTCGCAAGCATGGTGCCGATCAACGTCTTGCCTGAGCCAGCGACTCCCATGATCAGCAGCACCATGCTTGCTATTATCGCGTCAAGCGTTGATTGTTCACTCCACTCCTGCCGATCAGAAGTTTGCGACTTTAACTGGATTCAATCCATCTACTAAAGATGACAATTGGAGCCCGCGGGCTCTTATGAGTCCTTAACGTTTTTTACTGGGAATTTACGCAAGAAAAACTTTGGCTTACGTCTATTTGACAGACGGGAAATCCAGACTCGAATTGAAAAGGAAGTCGATAAATGAAAGCAAAGTTCGTCTTCATCATGCTGTTATTAGTTACTGCGGTCCCAGTCACATTGTTGGGCCGCACCGATGTGGGTACGAATGACCTTCCATCGTTCCAAATAGAGACGCCGGCATCCGAGGCGAACGCTACGACGATCGCAAATGTACTCTCTGCTCCTTCGGCCTTCCCGCGTGGACCGCGGGCGCTGCTTGAAGACTATCAGGCCGAGATGGCGGAGATTACGCAGAGCTTCTCCGCGCGAGTGGCAGCCATCGCTCAAGCGGTGCAGAGCGGACAACTCAGCAGCGAACAGGGACAGAAGCTCAGCACTGAGCAATATCAAATGGCGCAGATGCAATTCGACTTGCTCAGTGCCTGGCGCGAAATGCTGGAGCAGGATCTCGCCCGAACTCCAGAGGCTAAACCAGATCCCTCTGCGCCGCAGGCAAGCGAGATCGTAATGGTAGCCCTGCCGTTTTCTTCTCTGCAGCTCAATCCTTCGCTGGCTCAATATTTGGACCTGACAGATTCGCAGAGCAGCGCAATCCAGGAATTGATGACTGAGGAACGTGGGAATCTCCAACCGCTGATGGCGCAACTGCGATCAACCAGGGAAAAACTGCTCGCTGCCACCGGCTCGGCGAACGACAAAGAAGTGAAGGCCCTGGCGGCCACCCAGGCAAACATGCTCGCGAAGTTGATCGTCGCCAACTCTCGCATGCAAGCCAAACTCTACAAGCTCCTGACTCCGGAACAACGCAAGAAACTCGACAACTTCAAGAGGACCAGCGAGCCGATGATTGCGAGCAGGTGAATACCGCAACAGGTAGGCTCCTTAGCTAACTTCAATGTTTGACAGCTGTTCGCCCTTGAGGGACCCACACGGTCCATTTTCTGCGCACATTGTTGTTGGCATGCTGTGGGTTCTGGGGGTATGCTGCACCCAACTACCTCAAGAAATCAGGTTCAGCATGGGCGCAAAGCCCAAAAGAGCCATCAAAGGCGCTCCCGCACCGGGCGACGAGAAGCTCGGCTTGTGGGTGGACACGCATCTTTTGAGCCGGCACCTCAAGCAGCCCTCTCAATCCTTATTTGACCAGGTACTGCCGGCCTCTGCCGACAGACTGCTGCATTTTGCGGATCTTGCGCTGGGGTCAGTCAAGCCGGACAAATTCAAATCCGAAAGAGTCTCCAAGCAACGGGCAACAAATGGTCGTGCAGCAAAACTTTAAGATTTGTTAACGCCTCTGAAAAGACGCGACTTGTGGGCAAGCAAGTCGGGAGCTTAGAATTCCAGAAGAGCTGTTTCCCCCTGCTGAGTTGCCACTGATCGGCACTCAATTTCATTTACAAGAATCAGGAGTTCCCATGCCGACAGTCCTACTTTTGGAAGACCTCGACAGCGATGCCAGTGAAGTCGAATCGGCTTTGAGCCAAATTGGCGACTTCGAAGTAAAGCGTTTTCAGGCCGCATCCCAGGCAGTAGATTATCTGTCCGATGTGCTGCATACCAATTCGGAACTGCCGGCATTGATCGTCGTTGATCTCAACTTGTCGGACTCCAGCGGCTACGAGTTGCTGCGCTTCTATCATGCGACGCCCGGGCTTGCCGAAGTTCCTTTGACTGTTTGGAGCGTTCTGGATGGTGAAATCGATAAGAAGTTGACGACCTGGATGGGTTCGAAGAAGCTGATTTCGAAGAACAGCGGTCCCACCACTCTGCGCAAATCTCTCAGTTCCCTTCTGAGAACCGGCTCGGAAGCAAAACGGGCATAACATCTGCGATATAATCGAGGTTTGGCCTGAAGGGGCCAAGCATTCCAGTGGGCATGCGGCATTGCCATGTCTGCTCAGGAGAGTCCATGAGCAAGATCGCCGATTTACTGCAGGACAACGAATCTGAGCTGCTTGCAGACTGGGTGAAAGAGCAGCTTTCGACCTCCCGCCGTCGCGACCTGATGGACGACACCCAGTTGCAAACCCAATCGGCGGAGCTCTTGCGGTCGATAGCCAAAGCCACCCGAAATGGCAATCTGAGCGATACCGCTGGTCCGGAATGGTCTGATGTGCGCGAGCGCCTTTCGGAGATCTCGGCGAGCCGGGCGAAGCAGGGCTTCACTCCCGCTGAAACGGCTACCTTCGTTTTTTCGCTGAAGCAGCCACTGTTTGGGCGTCTGAGAAAGGATCTCGCCAAGAACCCTGACGCACTTGCGAATGAGCTCTGGACCGCCAATGTTTTGATTGACAAGCTAGGCCTGCTGACCACCGACAACTTCATTCAGGCAAAGGAGCAGATGATCCGCAAGCAAGCCGAAGAGATGCTGGAGCTTTCCACGCCGGTGGTGAAGCTTTGGCAGGGGATCGTTGCCATCCCCCTGATCGGCACGCTGGACAGCAACCGGACTCAGGTAGTAATGGAATCGTTGTTGAGCACGATCGTCGCGACCAATTCCAAGGTTGCAATTATCGACATTACAGGTGTTCCCGCGGTGGACACGCTCGTCGCGCAGCATCTGCTGAAGACCATCACTGCGGCCAAGCTGATGGGCGCGGAGTGCATCCTTAGCGGCATCAGGCCGCAGATCGCCCAAACCATCGTTCACCTCGGCATCAACCTCAATGAGGTCATCACCAAAGCGTCCATGGCCGATGCTCTCGCGGTTGCCCTGCAGAAAACCGGAAAGACCGTCGTCAGAGTGGACAAGCGAAAGCCCAGCGAAAGTAAGGATGCAGTCGACGCCAAAGAGCGTGGCGAGACGAAGGGAGCCTGACCAGTGGACAGAATCCCCATTCTTCGCATGGGTAACTTCCTGCTGGTCACGATTCAGGTGGACATGCATGACCAGCTCGCCATGACCCTTCAGGAAGATCTGACAACCGCGATATCCAACCACGGTTCCGGCGGGGTATTGATCGATATCTCATCACTCGAAATCGTCGACTCGTTTATCGGACGCATGCTCGCGAACATCTCGGCCATGGCGCGAATCCTCGACGCGCAGACGGTGCTTGTCGGCATGCAGCCGGCCGTAGCCATAACACTTGTCGAACTTGGAATGTCGATGCCCGGGGTGCGAACCGCTCTCAACGTGGAAGCCGGGATGGAATTGCTTCGTGAGCTGGTAACCGCAAATCGTCTGGAGACCGGCGATGACGACTTTGAAGTCTGAGTCCGTCCCCATCAAGGTATCCAGCGACGTAGTGAGCCTTCGTCAGAAGGTCCGCGCATGGACCAGCGAGTTGAAGTTCAGCCTGGTCGACCAGACCAAGATGATCACCGCTTCCAGCGAACTCGCTCGCAATGCTCTCGGACATGGCGGAGGAGGAACTTGCCTCATGGAAATGGTCAGCAACGGCGCCCGTACCGGGCTGAGGCTCACTTTTGAAGACAAGGGGCCGGGGATTCCCGATCTTAACCTTGCTTTGAAGGATGGCTATTCCACCGGCGGAGGTCTGGGACTCGGTTTAAGCGGAAGTAAGAGGCTAGTAAACGACTTCGAGATTGCATCTAAGGTAGGCGAGGGGACTCGCGTTACCGTGGTCCGCTGGAAATGAGGTTGGGTGTCGCGCGAACAGATTTCGGTTCCGATCGCCGAGAACACCCATGTCAGCGAGGCGCGCCGTGCCTCGGCTCGGCTTGCTCACGACCTGGGGTTCAATCCGGTTTCCCAGGAACATGCCGCCATCGTTGTTACCGAGCTTGCCCGAAACATGCTGTTGCACGCGGCAGGTGGCGAGATTGTCCTGCAACCGGGAAGCGGAGCACGCGCAAACGTTTGGATCGATGTTCTTGCGCTCGACAAAGGTAACGGCATCGCAGACATCTCACGCGCGCTGAGTGACGGATACTCCTCCGCAGGCACGCGCGGCACTGGGTTCGGAGCCGTTTCCCGTCTCTCCGCGGTCTTCGAGGTCTACAGCAAACCGGGCGAGGGCACGGCAGTTCTGGCCAGAGTCGTGCCTGGAAAACAACACGAGGAGACGCAGTCTGCCACCGGCTCAGTGTGCGTGCCGGTTGCCGGAGAGACGCGTTGCGGCGATGCCTGGGAATGCCAGGACCAGGCAGGAAGAAGATTGATCATGCTCGCCGACGGGCTGGGCCATGGACCTTACGCCTCGGACGCCGCCGAGGAGGCTCTGGCTGCCTTTCGAGCCAACCAACATAAGAGCCCTGGAGAAATCATCGAGGCCACGCACGGACACCTGGAAAAAACCCGGGGCGCCGCGGTAGCCGTAGCCGAGATCAATTTTGAGCGCCAGATCGTGCGCTATTCCGGAATCGGCAACATAGCCGGTGTGATCGTCGCCAATGGAAACACCCGCAGCATGATCTCCCATAATGGAATCGTCGGACACCGATCTGAGAGCATTCAGGAGCTCGCTTTCCCGTGGGAACGCAGCGCCTTTCTCATCATGCACTCCGATGGCATTAACACGCGCTGGAGCCTCGATCGCTATCCCGGACTGCAAAGCAAACACGCGTCGCTGATCGCGGGAGTCCTGTACCGCGACTTCAAGCGCACGCGCGACGATGCCACGGTGGTCGTGAGCCGGGAAACGAGGGCGGCTTGAAGAAGTCCTTGACTACTGTCAATCTCCGGTTTGAGCAGGACGTGGTGCTTGCCCGTCAGCGCGCCAGGGAAATCGCCAGCCTTCTGGGGTTCGATCATTCCGAGCAGATCCGTCTGGCAACTGCCACTTCGGAGATCGCCCGCAACGCCTTCCGCTATGCCCGCGGCGGCCGAGTCGAGTTTTTGCTCGAATGCGACGCCCCCGCCAGCTTGTCGATCAAGGTAAGCGATTCCGGACCCGGAATCCCCAATCTCCAAGAGATTTTCGCGGGTCGCTACCAGTCCACGACTGGAATGGGAAAGGGCATCGCCGGAACCCGGCGGCTGATGGATGACTTCCATATTGAGACAGGAAAAAACGGCACCGTCATCGAGATGTCGAAGGTTGTGCCCAGGTATGCCGCCGAACTCAGCGCTGCCCGGGTAGAGGAAATCGCGCGCAAGATCGGCCAGAAGAATCCCGAAAATCCTTACGAAGAAGTTGAGCGCCAGAATCAGGAGCTGCTGAAGACGCTGGCAGAGTTGCGAGCCCGGCAGGAGGAACTCGTTCAACTTAACGAAGAGCTCGAAGATACCAACCGGGGAGTGGTAGCGCTCTACGCTGAGCTGGACGATCGCGCCGGCACCTTGCGGCGCATGTCGGATGCAAAGACCTCTTTCCTGTCGAACATGTCCCACGAGTTCCGTACGCCTTTGAACTCCATCCTGTCGTTATCGCAAATGCTGCTGCAGAGACTCGATGGCGATTTGACGCTGGAGCAGGAGAAACAAATTTCCTATATCCGCGCTTCCGCTCAAGGTCTGCAGGATATGGTGAATGATCTTCTCGATATCGCCAAGGTCGAGGCGGGAAAGATTGAGGTAAAGCCTCGCGAGTTCGAGATCGAGGATCTGTTCAGCGCGCTGCGAGGCATGTTGAAGCCGATTCTGCAAACCGCCTCTGTGAATCTGGTATTTGAAGAGTCCGCTGATCTGCCCACGATGTTCACCGACGAAGGCAAGCTCTCACAGATTTTGAGGAACTTCGTTTCGAATGCGCTAAAGTTCACGGAGCGGGGAGAAGTGCGGGTAACGGCCAGCCTGGCCAATCCCGAGACCGTCGCCTTTGCCGTTGCCGATACGGGAATTGGAATCGCTCCGGAAGACCAGCAGCGCGTCTTTGAGGAATTTACGCAAATCGATAGCCGGCTGCAAAAGAACGCGAGCGGAACTGGTCTTGGCCTGCCCTTATCAAGAAACCTCGCCCACATTCTTGGAGGCAGCGTAACCCTGCAGAGTGAGGTGGGAGTGGGCTCGACCTTCTGCTGCTACATTCCCGTCGTCTTCCCCGGAGCGGATTTGGAAGACCGTTCCCAGCTTCCCGAGCTTGACCCTGAGCGCATGACGGTCGTGCTGATCGAAGACAACCGCGAAACCGCCTTCTTAGTCGGCAAGATTCTCGAGAACTCCGAGTTTCAGGTGGTTCAGGCTTATGACACCAAAACTGGCCTGGACTTTGTCGAGCGCGCCAACCCTGCGGCCGTAATTCTGGACGTTCTGATGGACGGGGAGAGTTCCTGGGAGACGCTGAAACGAGTGCAGGAACGGAACTTGCCGGTGCTGGTGGTGAGCGTGATGGGCGCGGAGAAATCGAAGGCATTGGCCATGGGCGCCAATGCATTTCTGCAAAAACCGGTTTCGCGTGAGGCTCTAGTCGCGACTCTGCGCGCACTTACGCATCGCGGTACCGTGCGTAGAATGTTGCTAATTGACGATGATGAAGTGGCCCTGTATTCGCTTGGCGAGCTGCTGTCGGCGAAGGTCGCCATTACGGAGGCTCGAAGTGGACGCGAGGGGCTGCGCCTGGCATCCAAAGAACTGCCAGACGCCATCTTCCTCGATTTGAAGATGCCCGATATGTCCGGTTTCGAAGTGCTTCAGCAACTCAGACTCTCGGACTTTGGTCGCGATCTCCCGGTCATTATTCATAGCGCGCAGGAGTTGAGCGAAGAGGAGAAGGCTCGGTTGCGTTTGCCGTTCGTAACTGTCCTGTCAAAAAAAGATACCTCCGGCCCCGAGGCCATGGAACACCTTAACCGCGCGCTTTCAGCCATTGGATTCGGTTTTGAAGCTGCTGGAAGACAGCATGCCTGAAAAAGTTCCCACAATTCTCGTAGTCGATGATCGCGAGGAGAACCGTTACATTTGTTCGCGAACGCTACAAAGCGGCGGTTACGCTGTGATGGAAGCATCCACTGGCCGTGAAGCGCTGGAAAAAGTTCTTCTCGATCCCGTGCTGGTGATCCTCGACGTTCGCCTGCCCGACATGCTCGGCTATGAAGTGTGCCGCCGCATCAAGGCCAATCCTCAAACTGCGAATATCCCCGTACTTCAAGTCTCGGCTGCGTTTACTTCGAGCGAGAGCCGCGTGCAAGCGCTCGACAGCGGGGTAGACGCCTATCTCACTCAACCGGTCGAACCACCAGTGCTGCTCGCGAACGTTCGAGCGCTTCTCCGCCTTCGGGATGCGGAGGCATTCTCCCGGCTTTCCGCAAAGCAATGGCAGTCGACTTTCGACGCGCTGAGCGAAGGCATCGCCCTGATCGACACCGACTGGAAAGTGATTCGCTGTAACCGCGCAATGACGCGTCTGCTGGCTAAAAGCTTTGGGGAGATCGAGCGGCAGGATGCACGCGCCCTGCTGCGCGCCACGGTCGACCTGAATCTGAACGAACTGCAAGAGCGACTATCGCGCGTGCAGTTCGAGACGCAACACAACCGGCGCTGGTTCTCTCTTCGCGTTGATCTTATTGAGGAACAAGATTCCTCGCGCGGCGCCATTCTGATCCTTACCGAGATCACGGACCGAAAATTGGCGGAGGAGGCGTTGCGAGTCACCGAGCGTCTGGCTGCCATGGGACGCCTTGCGAACAGCATCGCCCACGAAATCAATAATCCGCTCGAAGCCGTCACCAACTTGCTGTACCTGCTCAAGATGGGCACGCATGATCCGGAAACTACCGAATACATTGACATGGCGAGCACGGAACTCGAGCGCATCGGTCGCATCAGCAAGCAGACGCTCGCTTTTAATCGCGAGACCAGCCACCCGGTCGACATTGCCATACCGGAACTGCTGGACGGAGTAGTAACTCTCTACACGCCACAATTCAATCAGAAGAACCTGAGCGTCGTTCGTCGTTATGAATCAACGCTCCCGGTGCTCGGATTTCCCGGGGAGTTGAGACAGGTATTCTCCAATCTGTTGCGAAACGCGATGGAGGCAACGCCCACCGGCGGACGACTGTTGATTCATGCTTATCCGTCGGTAGATTGGAAAGACTTATCGCGCAGCGGAATACGCATTTGCATCCTCGATTCAGGAACCGGAATTCCTGCCGAGATCAAACGCCACATCTTCGAGCCATTCTTTACCACCAAGCAGCTCAAAGGGTCGGGCTTGGGCCTATGGCTCAGCCTCGATATTATTTCGCGTCATCACGGTCGCATAACAGTTCGCTCCGCGACGACGGCTGGACGAAGCGGCACTTGCTTCTCCGTGTTCCTGCCAACCGAGAAAGCTGGTGAAAGCAGTCGCCAACGCCAGGAACATAATGCGGTCCATAGCCCGCTCATGGGTTAGCACGTCACCCGCGCATGGAACCTCGGAGAATTGCGTCACCGGTAGTACCTCTCCCTACAACTGCCTTCGCTCGCCACTTGTGCTCGTTAGTTCTCTCACCGGCCGTACCTCGATGCTGCCTACACGAGCGGGCGGAATTTGCGAAGCAATTTGGATAGCATCGTTTAGGTCGGCGGCCTCAATCAAATAGAAGCCTGCCAAACACTCCTTCGTTTCCGTGAAAGGGCCATCCGTGATGGACACTTTTCCGTGGCGGACCCGCACAGTGGCGGCGGTACGAACGGGCTGAAGGGCCTCCGAGGCAAGACATCGACCAGAGGTTCTGAGGGACTGATCGTAAGCCATACACTCGTCGTCCGTCATGGCCCCCATTTCTTTCTCCTCACCGTACACAAGGCAGAGATACTTCAATCGCAGACCTCCTCAGGTCAGATTCCAACTTCAATACCATAACGACTCCTGAGATGATCTGCTGCAAAAGTTCTGCGGTCTCGAAGGTTGCCGACAACGCTCCTATTACGGGTCACCGGCCACCTGGATATCGGCCAGGAGCCGGACGGCCTGGCTTGGGCGGCGCGACCATAGGGTTGAACACCGTGTTGAACTCGACCCCCGCGGGGGCCGCATCCTTTGTGGTGTAACAGTGTTGAAACTCTCCTGCTTTACACTTCAACCAAGCCGATTTGGAGGACAACATGAAATCATCTGCGCCTCTGGCCGTGGCAGGAATCGTGGGCTGTATCTTGATTGCGGGCTGCGTTCAAACTCGCGAAGCGAATGCACCCAGTCCACCGGCCACGAGTTATCAAGTCGGCTCATTTGACCTTCAGGATAGTGGAAGCACTCAGAAGGTTCGTGGCGCCTCAGTTACTTCCGCCTTTTTTCAGAGTGCGAAAGAGCCGCCTTTGCTCGGCCGTGGTTTCCTTCCGGAGGAATACAGCTCGGGCAGGCAGCAGGTTGTGATGGTCAGTCAGCGTTTCTGGCAGCAGCGATTCGGCGGGGATCCACGAACAATCGGCACCACCATGCGCTTGAATGGACGAACCTTTACCGTGATTGGGGTCATGCCCACGAAGTTCGATGTCCCCTCAGGCGTTGATATCTGGGTGCCAAAGGCAGGATAGCTACCCGCACGCGCCTCATCTAGATAAATCCGACGTTCTGTGTCGGGAAGTTTTTGAGTGTCGGGAACACCGTTCCCAAATCGGGCGCGGTCACTCCGAACCATGTCGCCAGGGTGGCGCCATATTGATCGAGCGATGTTGTCGGAATCCATCGACCATTTGAGCCGGCGTCATCGGGACCGCCAAGCGCCAGGGTGGGAAACGTGCCGTACATGTCGCCGCCCTTTACCGCTCCGCCGATCACGAAGTAGTGGTTGCCCCATGCGTGGTCTGTGCCTCCGTTCGTATTCGACTGGAACGTGCGGGCAAAGTCGGATTCGGTGAACGTGGTCACCTGAGACGCAACTCCCATCTCCACGGTGGCGTCATAGAAAGCCTTCAAGGCGGGTGACAACTGCGCCAACAGCGTGTCCTGGATCGGCAGTTGGCCACCGTGCGTATCGAAACCTCCTAGCGAAACAAAGAAGATCTGACGTTGGAGCAAAAGAGCGCTGCGTGCCTGAATAATTTGCGCCACCTGCTTTAACTGCGCTCCGATCCCGGTAGTGGGAAAGACAGTGGCCAGAGCCGGCAGACCGTTCAGCGCCGACGTGAGTAATGCACTGTATTGGTTGGCCCGCGTAGCCACCAGGCTTGCCGACTGCACCAGCGATATGCCGGTATCGAAGGTAAGTAGTTGCTGCGCCGCCTGGGCACGCGCGCTGCAAACCGACGTACCCTCCGAGCAGTTCAGGCCGCCGACGTTGCCCGCGACGATCGACGCTGGATTGGTCACAGTGCCATTACAGAAAATCGGCGCGCCGGCCAGCGAGACCACGGCCGGATATTGCGCTCCGGTATTCATCGACTGCAGAACATCGGCGACTCGGCCGGCCCATCCGGTCGGCAGCTTCGAATCTGGTCCGGCGGTCTGCATCTGGTTCTGCTGGTCGGAATGGGAGAATAGGTTGGCCGGTATGGGCACCGTTCGGCCTCGATACTGCGCCTGTGTCGTGGGCGAAACCAGGGTTCCTACGTTAGCAACGATCGCTGCCTTCCCACTTTGAAACAGTGTCTGAATCTCGGTCAGCCGCGGATGCAGTGCATATGGTAGGGACGGGTTCGAAATCGGCTGAATCTCTGTCGGACCCAAGGACGATTGCAACAGGGTCACTCCATTCGTGCCGCCGCGCGCTGCAAAATACATCTGGTATCTGGCGTCGTCGAACGGAATCACCGTGTTGTTTCCGTCGTTGCCGCCGAACAAAAAGACGCACACCAACGCTTTGTAGTTCGAAGCTTGCTGCGCGAACGCGTTCAGCACGCCGAACCGGGAGAATGCGCCAAAGGCGCCAAGCCACGCCGCAGAGCGGCAGGTAATAGACATAAATTTACGGCGCGAGATACCCATATAAGAGTGTCCTTTACTGAATCACCTGGTACTGCGAAGAAGAAGTAATCAGGTAAACCGCGACCCGGGCGCGCGATTGCGGATTGGAACTGGGGACGGCATTCACCGCTGTCACGATCGCAGCCTTGTCGGTGCTCGGCAATGCCCCATGAGTAAAAATCGCGTCGAGCGTATCTACGAGCTGCTGCGGATTGCCCGCCAGGTTGGCGAACTGCGTTAGGTCAATTAGCGTCCCTCCGCCAAGCGCATTTCGTAGAACTGAATCCACGGTGTTCTGGCGAACAATCGTGGTAGCCGTCGTGAGCAACTGAAACTCTGGGCCGAACGTTGTCGTTCCGGGAATCACGTAGTCCGGCGAGAAGTAATTGAAGACGCTCGGCGAATACATGACTCGCTGCCCCATATTGCTGCCGAATCCCTGCAGGCTGCTGGCAAACGCATTGGGATCCGATGCCTGTACACCCAATCCGCGAAGGAGGTTAGTGAGGTAGAGCACCGGTTCGCGCAGATGCCCATCGCCGGGTTGCGCGGTTGCCGCCGAGTCGCCACGGCGCGCTTCACTATCCATCAGGATCGCCTGAATTACCGCCTTCATGTTTCCACGCGTGTGCGAGGCAGAACCGTCGTCATTGAACACCGCAGCCACTCTGCCTACATACGCCGGACTCGGATTGCTGCTCACCAGATGAAGAATCAACTGTCGACCCACAAATGGGCTGACGTTCGTGTGGTTGAAGATGTTTTGCAACGCTAGATCGAGGTCCTGTTGCGCCGTCTGCCCAGCGGGCAGCGTCACACCGTTGAGTACATCCTTGGCGCTGATGTCGTGATGGGCATCGAGTGGCACCATGGGAGCCCCGAAGTACTGCGTGTTGTTTGGAAATGCAGGAGTGGTGCCGTCCGATCGCGCATATGTCCAGCCGGTGTAGGCCTTGGCAAAAGCCTGTACCTGTAGTTCGCTGTATGGCTGAACGGGATTACCCGAGGCGTCGAGCTGCGGAGTCCCATCAGGATTGAGCATCTCGGTTCCCAAAGTGAAAAGCTGCATCAATTCCCGAGCGTAATTCTCGTTGGCGATTTGTCCTGCTATCGCCGTGTTCGGCTTATCGCTGTTCACCATGTTCAGATACGTACCCATCCCTCCCGACAAGGTCACATCCTTCATGATGGTGAGGTAATTCCCGAAAGCGTCTTTGGCGAGCATGTTGAAGTAACTCGCCATCGCGTCTCCCCGCGGGACTCCACGGCGGAGATCACAAAGATCTGCGAGAGCGCGAAGCCAACACGCTGACGCAGTTGATCATGCCCGCCCAGCGCATTCTGAAAGAAAGACTGCTGCACACAGGCGACGGTGGTGTTGCAATACGTGGGCAGCGTCGCCGGTGGCGGCGGAAGCTGCGTCTGTGGCGTGGCGAACTGCTCGTTGAGCCAACCTTGAAGACCGACGCTCTGCACGTGCGCGATGTCGGCCAGGGTCGGGCCCCAGTTCGCCTGGTCGAGAAGCCGGGAGTTGGCGGTGACGTTTGCCTGCGTCACGTTCCCTGCCGCCACGTTCACGGTGTTCGAGCTAGACGCTCCCGGATCGGGATTCGTGACCTGAAATGAGAGCGCCGTAGTGCTCGCGATGCCCAGGGCCTGCGCGGTGAGCGACGTCGCCGATTGCACCGTCGTCGCGAATGCCGCGGTTCCCAGCATCAGCTTCGAACCACTGATAAATCCCGAGCCGGTGACACTAACTACATAGTTCCCAGGAGTAATCGCCGTCACGGAAGCGCTCGCAATCGCGGGCACAGGATTCAGCAGCGTCGCAACCGCGCTTCCCGACACCCCTGAATTGGAGCTCAACGCAGCGGAGATCGTTACCGTGTTGGGCGTGGGAAGCGATGCCGGAGCCGTGTAAAGTCCGTTGGCATCGATCGTGCCAATGGTGCTACTGCCTCCCGCCGTTCCGTTGACCGCCCAGGTCACGCTGCCGCTGGCGTTAGAGACTTGGGCCGCGAACGGCTGCGTACTTCCCGCGCGGACTTGAGGAGACGCAGGAGTCACCACGATCTGCGCCTGAGGAAGAGCCGGTGTACTTGAGCTTCCGCCGCCGCCACAGCCACACCAGACCGTGGAAACGGCAATCACCACCACAATGAGACGCTTCACAGGGGATGTCTCCAATTTTCGCGTAACAGAGTGCTCCTAGCGAACCCAGTGCGCAACTAGAAAGTTGTGGCCGCCACGAAAACTTCATCGAAACCCGAGAAATTATCGCCATTTATCCACCCGCGGCTCGAGCGGCGTGCCCCTCGATAAGAACGAAGGCGTTGTCAAGGTACACGAGTCCTGTTTGCGTGCCGAAGGCATGGTGAATAAGCCAGTGTGTTTGAGGACCAAGACTCTGGAGCATTCACTGCCACGTATAATGTCGCCGTGGAGAAAACGGTTAGGATTTTCTCGAGTTTTAAAGACGCCGACGAATCGAACGCCCGCGACGATATGGCTATGTCGCCTGACGAACGCGTTAGAGTGGTGATCGAACTCCGCGACCGCCGCCACCCCGATGCCGCTAAGCAAGGACTTGCGCGAGTTTGTCGAATTATTAAACGCGAACAAAGTTGAATACCTGGTCGTAGGAGCCTTTGCGGTCGCCTATCACGGCGTTCCGCGG
>DATMPC010000093.1 GCA_035567895.1 Terriglobales bacterium
ATGGCTCCCAGTTCCATGTCCAGGAATATGTATGCTGCGGTAACAAAATGGGTGGTGAATTTCCCACAGAGGGCCTGATTCAAGCCTGCGAGTACGCGCGCTGGTTGGGAGGCGTGCGCAAATTGGGCGGCGAGGGCCATCTGAAGCATCGATGCGATTAAAGCAGCGGGCAGGCCGTGCCCCGTAGCGTCTGCGATCAGAATCCCTACATGTTTTTCGTCTACGACAAGGAAGTCGTAGAAGTCACCTGCCACTGAACCCATCGGAACAAAGCGGGCAGCGATTTCAAGACCCATGATTTTCGGAGTTGCATGCGGCAGAATCGCAAGTTGAATCTTACGCGCCATTTCCAACTCACTATTTATCGCAATCAGCTGTCGAGACAGTTGTTCGCGCGCTTCTCGAAGCACAAGGTGGGTATGCACCCGGGCTTTCACAACCGCCGCCAAAAAAGGTTTGTGGATATAGTCTACAGCTCCCATATCGAAGCCTTTCGTCTCGTCGTCGGCTTCGGTCTTGCCTGTCAGGAAAATCACCGGTATGTCTCGAGTTTCCGACGACGCCTTGAGGATTCCGCAGACCTCGTACCCATCCATTTCCGGCATCACGACGTCCAGTAAGATCAGATCCGGTAGCGGTTTCACTTTGACCAAGACCAGAGCCTTGGCAGCGCTCGTGGCCACTCGGATTTTATAATCGTCCTTCAGAATCGAATTCACGATCTGAAGATTGGCCGGGGCATCGTCCACCACGAGTACAGTCTTTTTTTCTCCCACGCTAGCCATTCCCCTGCTCCCAATCCGCCCCGTATTCCCTGGTGATCTCATTCAACTTCAGAAGCGCTCCCTCAAAATCGAACTCGCTGATGGTCGTGCTCAGAGCCTCTAGTCGCGACTTATCCACCCTGCGGGCAAGAATATTTTCAACGGCGAGGAACGCTTCCGCAGCATTCCCATCGCTCGTCTCAAGCAGCGCCCTCAGGTGCGCGATTGCTGTTGTTGCCGACTGTGCATCGAACGTTTCACTTTTCCCCCACTTCGCCTCCTGGCCGAGCCCGGCGTCGAAGATTGCTTGTCGAATGGCCTGAACCTGGTGTTTCAGTACCAGCGTGAATTCTTCGAATAACCTGAACCTGTCCGCCTCCTCCCTCCGAATCGCTCCTTCCAGCTTCTCCGCCGCCTCAAGTACTTTCCCAAGTCCGATATTTCCCGCCACCCCCTTTATCGTATGGACCATGCGCTCGGCCAGATGGGAGTCTCCGCTCTCGATTGCCGCGGAGATCTGCGAACCAGCATCTGCCTGCTTCGCAGCGAACTGTTGGAGCAAGTCGCGATATAGCCGCTTGTTCCCGGCAACCCGCTTCAGTCCTCCCTCCACGTCAACGCCGGCAATCTCGGGGAAAGTCACTTCTTTGACCTTCTCTACCGGCAATGATGCAATTGCTTCTTCGCGTGTCTGGCGAGGCTTTGTCCAACGCAGCAGAGTCGCGAACAGTGCATCGGGATCGATGGGCTTGCTCACATGGTCATTCATCCCCGCGTCCAGACAACGCTGCCTCTCCTCCACCAGAGCGTGTGCAGTCATCGCAATGATTGGCAATCCCTGAAGTCGGGGCTGCGCCCGAAGAAGCCTCGTTGCGGTGAAGCCGTCCATTTCGGGCATTTGCAGGTCCATGAACACAACGTCAAACAAGGGCGGCTCATTCCCTTCCGATAGAATTTCTACCGCTTCGCCGCCGTTGTTCGCGATTCTCACGTCGGCTCCTGCACTTTCAAGAAGCTCTGCTGCCACCTGCTGGTTTACTTCGTTGTCTTCCACTAATAGGATCCGAATCCCGTTCGCATCGGGCGAAGGAACATCCTCTCTCACCTGGCGCAGGCGACCGGTCTCGCGGTCCGCCATTCCGAATACATCCATCAGCGTGTCATAGAGCAGAGAAGGGCTGACTGGCTTGAGAAGGTAGCCCTTGATTCCCATTTCCTCCGCCTGAGCGCGAACCTCCTCGCGTCCAAATGCCGTCACCATCACGATCTTGGGCACGTTCTTCAGAAGTCCGCCGCGTATAATTTGGCGGCTCGCTTCCAGCCCGTCCATGCCTGGCATGTGCCAGTCCATCAAGACCACTTGATAAGGATCCCTCGAATCAGCAGCGGCCAGCTCTCGGAGTGCGGCCTCACCGGAAGAAACCCAGTCGACCCTGAGCGCGAACCCCTTTAGCGTGTCTGCCAAAATCTCGCAGGCCAGCGCATTGTCATCCACCACCAGGGCACGTTTCCCCACCAGATCCGGAATGAAGTGCCTCTGCTCCAACCCTCCCGACCCGACGCCGAACGATGCCGTGAACAGAAAAGTGCTACCCGCACCGTAGACGCTCTCGACCCAAATTTCACCCCCCATCATCTCCACGAGTCGCTTGGAGATGGAGAGACCAAGCCCGGTGCCGCCGTACTTCCGGGTGGTGGACGTGTCAGCTTGGCTGAACGCTTGAAATAAACGCGCGGTCTGCTCGGGCGTCATCCCGATTCCGCTATCGCGAACGGAAAACTTCAGCTTCACCCGATCGGGCATTCGTTCCTCGATCGCGACAGTCACCACTATCTCGCCGCGTTCGGTAAATTTCACCGCATTATTGACGAGATTAATAAGGATCTGGCCCAGCCGTAACGCATCCCCCACAAGATTCGGCGGCAGGCCGTGCG
>DATMPC010000094.1 GCA_035567895.1 Terriglobales bacterium
GGTTTCTGGCTCCAGGCACCGACATTGATCATGAGCAGGATTGTGGCGCGTTTGCTTACCGCTTCGTCGCGCATGGCTTTGCCGATCCCTTCAACTTGTGCGAGAACCGAATCGCGCTGCGCTTCGGGGACGGTAGCGCGAATGCCGCTTCGTGCGCTCTCGAGCAGCAGTTCGAAGAATTCGCTGTCGTCACCGACGCTCACCGCTGCCGCCGTGTGCAGTTGCGGAGCGGGAAGTCCAGCCTCGATGAAGTCTGCATAAAGGCGTGCACCCATTTCGAGGTGAGCGCCAGCCGCCCGGAGCGCCTGAAATCCGCCCTCCATAAACGCGTGGAATGCCTCGACTCGCGGGTGCGACAGCGAGATGCCGTGCCACGGTTCGACAAAGCAGACGATGCCGCCGGAGCGTACGTTCGAGCTTAGCTTTTGCAGCGCTGCAGCGGGATTCTTAAGGTGCATCAAGATGAATCGGCCGACTACGGCGTCGAAATTGGCGGGATCAGAGAAGTCGTCGATGGCGGAGCAACGGAATTCGACGTTCGGGGCCGGGACGTGTCTGCGCGCAAATGCCAAGGCACCGGGATCGACGTCGATTGCTACGACATTACCCTTTGGGCCTACTAAGTCAGCGACAACGCGCGAGACCTCACCGACACCGCAGCCCACGTCGAGTACTCGCATGGCTTGACCGACACCCGCTTTCTGAAAAGTCGTGCGCGTTTCTTCCTCGTATCTCAGGCCCTGTCGCACGAGACGTTCGTATTCGGATTCCGATCCGCGACCATAGATGTACTGCTGCGGTTGCGACATGAGTCCTCCACATATTTAACGGCGCACAAGGCGCGAAGGTTACGGAGCGAGGGGACGTACCTCTTTGCAGCCTCGGATTCAATAATCTCCTGAGAGAGTGGCCGACCGAGTTTCTGAGCTTATGGAATGCTAATAAAAACAAGGTGCCCGTGTACGTTCGGATCGATCGCAAAACCTAGCGCGTGCCGGACAAGTTGTCGGCAAACAAGACATTGAGAATGCGTTTGGATAATTTCAGGATTGCTCGTTAACCAACAAGAATCAGGCCGGTGTGTGGTTTTGAGCCCTACAACTGTTAACAACACTTGCGCACAGCGCACATCCGGATTGTCGGCCATCTGCGGTAATTGGCTGACGCCCAATTTCGCTAACTTCGAATCTCTTTGGTTTCCGACTGCAAACTCCCCAGAGTACATTCCGAGCACGTCAACGGTGTCAACCACTTGGCAAAAGACAATAGCCTGTTGCAGAAGTGATTGTGCTGTAGCGTGTTTTCAGAACCATAAGAGTGGCACAAGGTTTGCATTTTAGGTTTAGCGCCGAGGAGCGAACATGGGGAATCTTGCGGTGACCATACCGCCGTCTTTAGAGAACTTGGTTCGAGATTTTTCCAATCAGAGCAAAATATCGGTCGACAGTCTGGTGGGCGCAGCGCTGAGTACTTACCTGGAATCCTTAACGCCGCGGATTTACCAGGTCTCGACGTCAACTGCTTTAGTCGAAGGCATCTACACCGGTTCACACTGTTCATCGACGCTCTTGCAGCATGGCGATTTTGGCCTTGGCGCCTTCGAAGGGCTCGACGGCGAGATGATCATCCTCGATGGCGAGATTTATCAAGCTGCGGGAACTGTACGTCACCGCGCCGATGAGTTTCTTATCCCGTTCGCCGCGGTAACGCAATTTCGCAAGATGGAAATCTTCGAAATCGGAGCAGTTGCATGTTTGAAGGACATAGAACTAGCCTGCGACCAGCACCGGGTCTCTCAGAATCTTTTTTACGCAGTGCGCCTGGATGGTGTCTTCGACACGATGCACACGCGGGCTGTCCACGCTGTTCCGCAAAACACTCGACTTCTGGACGCGGCAAAAGCGGAGCTCGAGTTCCACTTTGATACTGTGGCAGGTACGCTCGTCTGCCTGTGGTCGCCGAGGTACTCGAGCGCATTCAGCGTACCTGGATATCACTTTCACTTTCTCTCTGATGACCGCACAAAAGGCGGGCACGTCCTGAATTGCACCGCGCGAAAGCTTCAGGCAAGTATCCAAACAATTTTCGAATACGACATCCGTCTCCCAGAAACGGGGTCGTTCTTGACCACTGACCTAAGCAAAGACCCAACCTCCGATCTTGGAAAAACGGAGTAGATCAGACTAAGGGAAAAAAGAACATGGCCACCGCCCAACAAATGGCGAATCCAAATACAGAAAGCTCTCAACAGATAAAGACAGGTGCCGATGTAGTCGTTGAAACGCTGGAGGCGCATGGGGTGACCTACGTCTTCGGTGTACCCGGCGCGAAGATTGACAAAGTATTCGACAGACTTCTCGACTCCAGCATAAAAACCGTGGTGTGCCGCCACGAACAGAACGCAGCGTTTATAGCGGGCGGCATCGGTCGAATGACCGGGAAAGCAGGTGTCGCGCTCGTCACCTCGGGTCCGGGAGTCTCCAATCTCGCTACCGGACTTGTCACTGCGAATTCTGAAGGTGACCCGATTGTTGCCTTGGGAGGCGGTGTCGCCGTCGCGGATCGACTGAAGTCGCTTCATCAGTCGCTGGATTCGGTAGCGCTCTGCCGGCCCGTAACGAAATATGCCGCCGAGATCGATTCTCCAGCAGCTACGGCGGAGGTGCTGTCAGCCGCATTTCGCGCAGCCGAAGGTGACCGTCCCGGCGCAGCATTCGTGAGCCTTCCCGTCGACATCGCGACCGGTGAAGCCAAATGCGATCCGATTCGTCTATCTTCATTTGTCGGGCTTGGACCAGCTTCCGGGCGATCTCTTTCCGAAGCTGCCCGTCTCATCAATTCCGCGAAGTCTCCTGTGATCTTGCTGGGATTGATGGCGAGTAAATCAAAATTTTCCGAGGCGATTCGTAATTTGCTGAGCACCACGACGCTTCCGGTAGTGGGAACGTTTCAAGCTTCGGGAGCTCTTTCGCGGCATGAGTTCCCATACTTCGGAGGGCGCGTCGGACAATTAGCGAATCAACCAGCAGATGCGCTGCTGGATTCAGGCGATGTCGTCATCACCATTGGTTATGATGCGGTTGAATACTGGCCGTCCATCTGGAACAAGGAGAAACAGCGGCCGATTATTCATATCGATGTCGTGCCGGCGAACATCGAGAATAACTACTGTCCTGCTGTTGAGCTGATCGGGGATATTGAAGAGACACTGGTTGCTCTATCTCCGCTTCTACATCGTGGTCACCTCGCTCACGAATCTGCTGAACTGCTTCAAATCATCTCTCAGGATCGAGAACGGCTAATGGCGGAGGCCGCGACTAAGTCTGGTGTTCCCGTTCATCCTTTGCGTATCATCAGCGAACTGCAACAGATTCTCACGCCCGACATGACAGTGTGCTCGGACATGGGCAGCTTTAGCCTCTATCTGTGTCGCTATCTTTTCAGCTTTCGCGCGCGGCAGTTTCTCATCACCAACGGTCAGCAAACACTAGGCGTGGCTCTGCCCTGGGCCATCGCCGCCAGCATCGTCCGTCCTCACGAAAAGGTGCTTTCGATTTCCGGAGATGGTGGATTCCTGTTCTCGGCAAATGAACTAGAAACAGCCGTCCGCCTAAATTCGCACCTTGTTCATATGATCTGGATCGATGGCCATTACGACATGGTCGGCACGCAGGAGGAAATCAAGTACAACCGTACTTCGGGAGTTGATTTTGGTCCTGTCGACTACATTAGGTATGCGGAAGCGTTTGGCGCCACTGCATTCCAGATCCAGCGCTCGGAGGATATTAGGCCGGTCCTCAAGAAGGCATTCGATACGCCAGGCCCAGTGCTCGTCGGAGTGCATGTGGATTATCGAGACAATAGCAAGTTGTTCGAACACGTTCACGAAGGAAGCATCCTGTAGCGGGGTGACCCACCTTGCAGGTCACAATCTGAGAGCTGCGGCGATGGCTGAATTGCGGGCGTGGCTTGTATTTCTTCGGTATTGTCGGCCAAGCGGAAGTTAGCCAGAAACGGGCTTCGAGGAGATCTCTTCGCCGCAGCACATTCCCAGAAGAGGACTTCTGGCCCGGGGAGTTGTTCAAAGTTAGGAAATTTAGTATCGCAAACGGTCGTAGGAAGTCTTCGTGAGCGGCGCGGAGCCGTTT
>DATMPC010000095.1 GCA_035567895.1 Terriglobales bacterium
AATTGGGATGGGGTGCGAGCGTATGCAGTGCCCGATAAATCCGTTGGTCCTCCTGGCCACGCTGCATCAAAACCGCATCCGAGGCGGGTCTCGAAACATGTATTGGCCGCGGCAACACCATTTGTGACGCGGGTGTGACGCGGGAATGGTGCGAACGACCGTCCAACACCGGAAGCAAGGCCCTCACCCCCCAGCATTATTCCTGGATTGGAGTGTTCGCGCGCAACGGAGATATGCTCGTCGAGCCATAAGCGGAGCCAGGGTTCAGCAAAATGTATGTGGCTAAACTTTTCGCAGCAATTGAGTATGCGGAATGGACGCCGGCGAATCACCTTCGTCATTCCCGATTTGTCGTGTCGAGAAGACAAAGATCCGCGGCAGTTTATGTGTGAGTATCCATCATGACAACCCAACGAAGCGTCGTATTCCTTCCGCTTCTGACCCTGCTCCGTCGCCAGACCTCACGCCGGCGCGTTGTGCACGCGACGGCGTGGGTGCCCGACTCCTTATCGCCGCGGTGAACTGCGCTTCTTCGACTTCTCCGATGAAAGTGTGCCATCCGCTGGATCGTTGCCGCACGCGAGCGAAGCGATTTCCAAAGTCTGCACGCTCACCGAACTGAAGTCCGCTTTGTCCGCAATCACGAGCAAGTCAAGCATCTGCACATTGCCATTCGTGCCGCCGAGTTCGATGAAGTCCCCGGTAGCAGGGCCGCTGAGTTGGATCGTGCCGTAGCAGGTTGCCGTGCCCGATGGCGTATTGAGCAGGATCGAGCCAGTCACGTTGAACTGCGCGTCTTCGGTCAGCACCAGCGTAGCGTTGTACTGAGTCACCGTGCCATCGTCATTGCTGCCATTCACGATGCCAATGTAGGTTTTGTTCACCGGCGCATAGAGCGAACCTGTAAATGTTCCATGATCGCTCGAGCAGTTCGAGCTATACGATCCCGTCATCGTCGTCCCGTTATTGCTGACGTTGCCCTTCAAGTCGTAGAAGATCCCGGTGTTCACTTGCAGCCTGAAGTTGAACGAGCCATTCACATTCGATCCCGTCGGCTGCACCGGAGCCCATCCGCTGGGCGAGCAGGTGCTGTCGCTGAGCGCTTCGTAGTTCTGATACCAGGCGCCGGCCACGTAACCCGCATAGAACGGCGAGTTCAGGTTCCCGTGGGCATCCTGGACGATGTTCACCGCCGCGGTTGTGATTGTCGCGCCGCCAGTGAACGTAAACGCCCACTTGCCTTGCGCGCTGGCCTGTGGATTGTTCGCTTGGGCGATGCTCGCGAACAGGAACATAAACGCTGCTGCTGCAATAATCTTTTTCACGTAATTCTCCTGGGATTTTCGTAAAAGTCTCGGGGTCTTAAGGAGCCGTTCGCATCGACCCGATTGCCGCCGCGCGTCGTCTCCCCCGGTGATTTCGGCGGGTGCGTGTCCTTGAAGCTGCGATGAACCGCTCTCCATGCTTCTTTTATGCGGTAGGCGGGCGAATACCGGAATGGAACACCCGGTGCTATTTCTCACCTGCTCGTTCCATCGCTTTCTTGGGGCTTTAGTTTGGGGCGGAACTGGTACTAACAGGCAGCGGAGCGGACGCGTCTCACTTCGCTGTCTATCTATTCTGCACTCTATTCTGCACTGAATTACAGCGCTAGAATCCGTTGCGCTTTCGTCGGCCTAACCTCTCGAAATTGACTCTCCACATGGGGGCAGCCCGATTACTGTTGAGAAATTCTTTTACCACTCTGCCTATCTCAAAGTGAGACGGTGCTCGGAAACATCGCGGCGAGCGGTTAGATTCGATTTACAAAAAGCTCTCGGCTGGACGCATACCTGGAGCGCGTAAATCCGATGGACGCTGGCTTATTCCGCCGGAATTCATATCCGCATCACCCCCAAAGAGCGGAGTTCAGTCGTGACTTCTCACCTCGGTGGTTACCTGGAGCCAAGTACGAGGCGAGAAGAAGAAGTGCTCTGGACGCTCTGGCGATCAAATCATGTGTGGGCGGCGAAACCTTTGGGGAGAGGGTCATGTCATAAACAACGCCACAACTGGTGCCCAGGCTCTTCCTGTTGACGCGCAACCTACTGAAAATATGGTGGACGTGACCGGGATCGAACCGGTGACCCCCTGCTTGCAAAGCAGGTGCTCTCCCAGCTGAGCTACACGCCCACTAAGGGTTCATTCTAAGTTTAGATTACTCCCCGAGTGACCGCTACTCTAATCCCGCATCTTTGCTCGCACGGCAATACTGGAATCGCCCATTTATCGCGACTAAGATACCGATGTGTCAGATAACTCGGTGGCTGTGTCGAGCCTGGAGCCTGCAGCTTACTGATCTGAGGCTATACCGGGAGAGAAACTATGAGGCTATCACCGAATCTTCGCTGCTTCTTCAACTTCGCCTCCTCACCACAGAGCATCATTTTGCTGCTGTTTTACGCGTTCTCGCCGTCAGCGGCCGCGCAATCGTGTGGCTCTCAGGGCGTCGCCGTTCAAGTGCTCGGCTCCGGAGGGCCGGAACTGCAAGACAGGCGCGCCTCAAGCAGCTATCTCCTGTGGGAAGACGGCCAAGCAAAAGCAGTAATCGACGCGGGCGGAGGAAGCGCGCTGCGATTTGGCGAAAGCGGCGCACAGATGTCGCAGCCCGATGTGCTCTTGTTCAGCCATCTGCACGTTGATCACAGCGCCGACTTCGCCGCGCTGATCAAATCGTCCTGGTTTGAAGATCGAAATCGTCCTCTACCAATTTACGGTCCGCCGGGGAACGACTTCATGCCCGCGACCACTGAATTTGTCTACGATTTGTTCGGGGACAAGGGAGCTTACGGCTATCTCAGTGAGCTGCTTGTTCCAAAAGAACAAGGAAGCTACAAAATGCAGCCCCACAACGTGACCGCAAGTTCGACGCCCGTCCCGGTATTCCACAACGAAAGCTTCGCCGTTTCTGCAGTGCGAGTCATACATGGAGGCGTGCCCGCCCTCGCGTGGAAGATCGAAACGCGCGGCAAAGTGATTGTCTTCAGTGGTGACACTAATGGCGAAGGCGAAGGTCTAACTCGCCTAGCAATGAACGCTGATCTATTCATTGCGCACAATGCCGTGCCGGAGGGTGCGACAGGTATCGAGAGGCAGCTGCATATGCCTCCCTCGGTAATCGGACAGATTGCAGACAGCGCCCACGTGAAAAGCCTGGTTCTCTCTCATCGCATGCTGCGCACACTGGGGAAAGAAGCTGAGACCGAAGCCGAAATCAGGAAACGTTACTCAGGTCCTCTCACGTTTGCAAATGACCTCGACTGCTTCCCTTTGAAGTAATGCGTGGGGTGATGGAAGCTCTTTACGGGAAAGTTGCCAACTGGCATCTAAACTCAAGCATCCGCAAATCGCTTCCCGCACAACGCATTCTCTGGTAGCATCAAAAGTCACGCTATCTAAGCGAATTTCCTTCTGGAGCAACCGTCAATGGCACTCGCATGTGAACTTTGCGGCAAGAAACCGAGCTTTGGCAACGTAATCAGCCACGCTCACAATGTTCGCCGCCGCCGCTGGAATCCCAATCTCCGCCGCGTTAAAACCGTAATAAAGGGCACGAGTAAACACATTCGCGTCTGTACCGCCTGTATCCGCGCCGGCAAGGTGAAAAAAGCCGCTTGAAAACCATCGCCTCTCCGCTTCAGCTTCTCTTGGCTCCGAGAATCCTCCTACTTTCCGCCATTTTGCTATGCAGCTTCGCGGCGGGTTGTAAAAAGGAATCGGCGCCGGGGCCAGATGTCTGGGCCGTAGTGAACGGAAAAGACATTTCTCGCGCCGAAGTGGATAAGTATTATCGTACGCGCGTGAATGCCGATGCCCCCGCACCCTCGCAGGAGGAATCGCTTTCGCTGAAGCTCAGCATTCTCGATGAGTTGATCAACAACGAAATTCTTATCGGGCGCGCCAACAAGATGAATCTGGTTGCCAGCGACGCCGAAGTGGAAGACAAGTTTACCGAATCGAAAAGCCCGTACACCGAGGAAGAATTTCAGAAGAAGTTGAAAGACACGGGCCTCACCGTGGACGACCTGAAGAGTGACATTCGGCGCCAGCTCTCCGTTCAGAAGCTCCTCAATCGCGAAGTCGTCGCAAAAATTTCAATCACCGATCAAGACGTTACGGATTTCTATCAGAAAAATCGTTCGCAATTTAATGTTGCTGAGCCTCAATATCACATCGCTCAGATTGTGGTCACGAGTCACCCGGATCCTTCCGTGCATAATCGCAAGAACGACAAAGCCACCACAGAGGGAGAAGCCAAGCGCAAGATCGCCGTTCTCGAGCAGAAGCTGAGTTCGGGCTCGGATTTTGGACAGCTTGCGATGGACTATTCGGAAGATTCAACCGCTACCACGGGCGGCGATCTCGGCTTTATTCCCGAGTCCGCGCTCAACAAGTCAGACCCCGTCTTGAAAAAGACGGTGTTGGGGATGAAACCGGGCGAGGTGACGCCTCCAATTGGCGTGCCGAATCAAGGCTATCGAATCTTGAAACTGCTAACGAAGGAGCCCGCCGGCCAGCGCGATCTCGCCGACCCGCAGGTGCAGCAGACCATTCGCGACACATTGCGCAACCGCAAGGAACAGCTTCTCCGCTCCGCCTATATGATCGAAGCGCG
>DATMPC010000096.1 GCA_035567895.1 Terriglobales bacterium
ACGTTTGCGTATATCGGCGGAGTAGAATCTCTCGTCAGGCTGCAGTTGAACCCAGAGCTACTGAACAATCGGATCCACCGGGCGGTGGTGCGTGAACTGACGGGCAAAGGACTTCGCGAAGTACAGCCAGAAGAAAATCCGGATCTGGTGGTGCGCTACTGGGTTGAGGCGGAGTCGAACGCGCAGTTGACCGGTACTGCCCATTGGGGCATGTATGGTTCCTACTATTATGGTTATTGGACGGTTATGTACACCACGATGAGTACGCCGGTGACCCACAAAGGCCTGCTTGGCATTGAACTGATTGATGCGAAAGCGCGGGATCTTGCGTGGCGCCTGTTTGTGAGTGAGAAGATCATTCACAACGACCCGGACAAGATTTGGAAAACAGCAGACAGTAACATAATCAAGGCGTTCAAAAACTATCCTCCAACAGCGGGGGCCATCGCAGAAAAGAAAGCAGCGTGGGCCAAAGCAGAAGCCGCCAAAAAGTCTGCAGAACCTTAGTGGTTAAGCTCACCTCCTGGTTAACGCGCTGACCGGAAAAGTGAGCGCTGGAATCTACATGTGCTTCTAGTCAACTAACCGGGCACAACCGACCCCCGGTGCCTAAGAACACCGGTAGCCGTGCAATTGTCGCGCGTGTAATCACGGACTGCTCACAAATCACCGCGAATCGCGGGCTAACGAGCTAGATGGTCGCGGCTTTGTATTTGGCTGGATCGATCTCGATGCGGCCCTTAAAGTGGGCGCCGTCTTCGATACTGATACGGGCGCAAAAAATATCACCGACAATGGAGCCGTCTTTTGTAATTTCGACGCGTCCGCTGGCGTCGACGTTGCCGACAGCTTTGCCATTGACAACCACTTCACCGGCGTGAATTTCCGAATTAACGAGCGCGGTGGAACCGATAGTAAGCGCATGGCCATCCAGGAAAATCGGACCTTCCACAATGCCGTCGATTTGCAGGTCTTCCGAGCCGGTGATTGTCCCTTTAATCTGCAGGCTGGAGCCAAGTCGTGCGGAAGAGCGGGACGCGGAAGTTGCGGAGCGTGCGGCGGAATGGGCGGGGGGAGTGAATGGGACGTTGGATGCTGCTGCCTGAGCGGGTGGCGGAGTTTGCGTTTCGGTCATAGTTTGCTGCTTGGACCACATAGGTTCCTCCATGACAAATAGAGATGATTCAGTCCGGGCTGGGAGGCCGAATAGACCTTTACTGTAGATTCATGCGGCGAAGCGAACGACAGGGAAATAGTTTGTATTTGCCCAGTTTGGAACCTGAACGCGCGGACAGGCACAAGCTCTCTGTAATTTACGTCCTAAGCGCACGCAAACTTCTGATGAGCGCGCTTGCCGGATAAGGGTGTACAGGATCGACATGATTGTTAGAGATGTCCGGTTACGCGACTTATCAGACCTCAGTGTTTCTGGTGTTACGATGAGCGCCAGTGAGTAATTAACAAAGGTGAGCTCTCCATGAGACGAACAATTGTCATAGCCGTCCTAGTCCTTACGATGGCCTCTATCGCCCTAGGACAAAGACCGAGCGCGAGCGGGGATCGAAGAGGAAGCATTGAGCAGGTCATAAGGCAACTGGATCATGAACGCATTCAGGCGCAGATCGATGCTGATGCGGCGGCCCTTGAGCGCATCTATGCTGCGGATTTTATCGGCGTAGGGCCAAGCGGCGCCGTGAGAACCAAGCCGCAGGTGATTTCAGATTTTACGTCCGGTGAATTGAAATTTCTGTCTATCACCACCGACGAGGTTCAGGTGCGCATATACGGAAACACGGCTGTCGAGACTGGCCGCTCCACAATGAATGGGCAAGATAAAGGCAAGGCCGTCCCCCGTGACAACCGCTTTACCAGAGTATGGGTAAAGCAGCAAGGGCACTGGCGGTTGGTTCTCAACCACTACTCGCCACTGATTATGCAGCAATAAGCTGGACTGACTGCCCTGACACAACGCCGAACAATTCCACGCGAAACTAGAGTTTCCCAGGCTCCTTGGTATGGAGCCAGCTTCTGTCGACAACCTCAGCCCAGTCTTGTCGGGTCGCCAAGAAGGGAATCATAGGTAGAAAATCTGGCGGGACGAAAAATGGTAGGCACGAGGAGACTCGAACTCCTGACCTCTACCGTGTCAAGGTAGCGCTCTAACCAACTGAGCTACGCGCCTACGTTCGCGGGTTAAATCTATTTTATCGCAAGGGCGAGGCGCCGCGACGGCCAGTCGCATGCCCTCCTTAATTGCTTGCCGACGGTTCACCCGACGCCGCGGCCACGCTTCCGGCCGAAAACCGACTGGGTTGTGGGCGGTATCCGTTGCGTGTGCGAACCCGATAGTTCCTTAGATGATCGCCCAGTAGCTTGACTGTGATGTTTCGCCAACCGTGGTTGGTATTCGATTTCGGATAGTAGCTGAGCGAATACAGATGTCCCAGATCGTCTCGAATCGACGCAAAAGCTTTTCGCTCGTCCCGCCAATTCTTGGAGAAATATGCCTTGCCCCCGGTGGCGGCGGTCATGCGCTCGAAGACAGCAGTCGATACAGGCTCCAGTCGGGCTTCACGAGTACTGATCATGTAGATGGGAATGCCAGAGGACTGGGCTAGTTCGGCAACGTCCTCGGGAGGCACGACGCTCGAATTGTCAGGACCATTGGAGAAGACCACCACAACTTTTCTTCCTGTAATTCCCGCAGCATCTTTCACGGTTAGAAGTAGCGAATTGTAGAGCGCGGCGTCGTCTCCAGCGACGGTTGTTCGCACTCCGCGCACCACTTCTGAACGGTCCGAGGTCAACACTGCCGCCTTCGACAAATCGCGGCTGTAGGAATAGAACGCAATCTTGTCGGCCTTCTCGAGCGAGCGGACAAACTCTGAGATCGCGTCCTGCGCAAAAACGAAGCCACGATACATGTAGTTGCTGGTATCGAAAAGAATAAAGACGTTGGAGCCGGCAATGGCTGCACTGAGGGTGTCGGTTTGCTCAGGGGTCGCAGTAGCAGTAGCAGTATTCGGCGCGGGATAAGACGCGTCCAGGGGTTTGCCTTCGGTCTGCGCGACATCCGCTACGCTGCGCGCTGGTCCGTTGCCCTCGCCGAAGAACGCTATCTTCTCGGGGATCGTGTCTTCGGTAATTTGGAAATCGGCGGGCTTTAGGCCAGTTACGTAGTTCCCCTTGCTGTCGGTGACAGCAACATTCAGTTGCACGAGGTCGACGGATACTTGGAACTGCGCCTGCTCCGCCTGCTGCGCATTCGACCAGGTTCCGGAGCCGTAGATAAGAGCAAAAACTACTACCAGCCTTCGAGAATATCGTTTCGTCATAGCATTATCCCAAAATAGAACAATCGTCAGCTTGCGATTGCGCGAATTTCCACCGTACAGCTTTTGACGCAGCCTAGTTACGAGGCAGTACGCTGCTTGCCTCCAAGACTGAATTCACCTTTCCTTGCCGGAATTCGTCTCCGGCTTCTCGGGTTGCACGGAGCAATGCCGGCCAATCTTCCAGATCCGTAGCAAAGATCTTCTCCACCATGCGCCGTGTCAACTCCGGAACGAGACGATTCAACATTACCGGCGAATAGTCCTTTTCGTCGGCTAAGCGCGCCCAATAGAGGTTGTTCGAGTCCCACGACTCAGCCAGGAAACGGCTCGAGTAGCCCATGAACGCTGGGAAGGGCGGTAAGTTCAGCAGCTCACGAGCGTAGCTCTGTGCCAAAACGGGATGGGGAACTCCGAAGTCCCGTGACAGTCGCTCCCAACTCAGCTCATTGGGATACTGCTGCGTCAGATTTTGCAACTCCTTCCCCGGCTGTCCGAGTGCATCAGCCTGGTCGGGATAGCGGTGACTGAACTCAACAGCAAGATAGAAGGAATCCGCGGGCGTTACGCGAGAAAGCACATCGGGCGCCGGTGCCGAGCGCAGCGCCCTTTGCAAGCGCTCCATGCTCCTGGGAGCAAGACGCTCGGAGAGAATGTCGACTACTTTGCTTCGAAGGTCGTCATTCGATTGCGACGCTGTTAAGAGCTCTTCGCCCGCTTTCTGGTATAGCGCGACGGCGTGTAGCTCATTCCGGCTCACATCCCACCATCGCGGCACGATCGCGCTGGTTAGAATCCCCGGAACTACAGCTCCCCAAATGAGGGCCTGCACATTTTCGGGCGTAATGAAATCCTGCTCGGCTTGCGCGAGCACGTAAGGCAGATCAGCCAGCGATCCCACAAGGTGTGCTCCGCCGCCTGCTGGTGAGCCGGCTCCAAACAACTGCGGAGCCCGCCAACTCGCGCGCTGCATGCCGACCACCGTATCCCCGGAGAAGTCGTGTGAGCGCACGAACAGTGGGTTGTGATGCAGAATCTGAGCTCCCGGCGGCTCATAGTAGGCGTAATTCAAACCGACCAACGTGTCTCTGAGAAACGAGGCGAGCTGACCGCGGGCCTGGAACACCTGGTCCGCTGAAGAAGGTTGGCGGACGACTTTGGAGAGATCGGTTTGCATCTCCAGGTCGGTGTGCCGATTGTTATAGATTCCGGCTCCCCATTCTTCACGTTCGCTCTTCTTGAATATGGGTTGCGGCATCTCGAACTCACGAAGCTCACCTGCCAGAGCAGTCAGGCGGGCCGATGATGCCTTTACTTGGGCTACATCCTGCAAGCCGTCGCCCAATGCAATCAAAGTATCTAGCGACACCAGTCGCTGCGCATCGAGGACAGCCCGCATGCGCGATGCCACTTCCTGGTGCATGCGCTGACCCTCAGGAGTGGATTGTCGCGGGCCCGCTAGCAGGTTGATGACCTCGTTCTGCGATGCCTCCGGCTTACTAGCTGAAGCGACAAGCAGCTCTCGCAGGGCGCTGCGTCCAGCGTCAAAGACACCTGTAGAGGTTGTGATCTTGTCGAAGGGATAGATAACCCGCTGGAAAGACCCGTTCAAGTCCTTTTTGGGAATCTGGTTTTGACGAGCCAATATCTGCCACATTCCAACGCTGGACTGGAACATGCCGAGCGCATTCCCGCGAATGTAATGGTTCGGCAGATTGTCGAGCCGTTCCGCGGTTGTTAGGAAAGTGCTGATTGAGGTGTCGTCAAGGGATGGGAACTCGGAGAACACAAGATATTGGTCTCCAAACTTTGAAAATCTACTCGCCATCAATAACACTGTTTCGGCACTCAAGCGATGGTGCGCGCCCCGTCCAGCGTCGAGTTCGCTCAACATCAGGTAGGCCTGCAGCGGCCCTACTTCCGTATCCACGCGAGAGATGGCAACCAAGGCCTCAAGCAGCTGTTCAGAATTATTCCAGCCGTGCGCCTTCTTACCCCAATCGCGCGTGACATCTGAGTAGTTCTTCTGATGGAGCACACGCTTCCACACTTCAAGATTGCCCGGCACATGGGGTTCGCCGTTCGCCTCCCATTCCAGGCGGGTTAGGAGAAGCAAGAGACCAGGAGCCGGACGAAACACCGATCTTGCAGCCTCCGCTGGAGGAGCATCCTGACGCCGCAATGCTTCGTAAAAAGGTTTGAGCCTGCGAGGCTCGGTAAAATGTGCCTGCTGCGTTCGATTGATGCGAGAGAGCGCATCGAAGTACGCGGCGAGCCAGCCGTTGTCCTTGGAAGCTAACCGGGCAATGAACTCTCCGCCGGCATCAGGACCGACTCCCACCAGATCGCGCCAAACAGCTTCGGCGCTGGTGCCACCGGGTACCACAACATGTCCGGAGCGAAAGCGAATGCGGCTGCCATAGAAATCCAGAATCGGGCCATAAGGAGCAAGACGCTTCAACCCAGGGGACTGGTGCAATGCAGCCTGGGTTTCCGAGTCCATCTGGGCGAATGCCCAATAGAGGCGGGACAGCGCTGAATCGCGCATCAGGGAGTCGATGAGATTCTTGTTTCCCGTCCAGTCCGCTTCAGCAAACAGCATCGGAACGCGAGAGCCGCGGAACGGATATGAGAACGGCTGGCCGCCTTGAAGAGCTTTTTCCAATTCCGGCAATGGGAATCCGGAATCAACTGTGACAAACGCTCGTTGCGGGTCGGCCGTTTCCAGATAGCTGCCGGCCTGTCCACAATCGGTGCGAGTTCGATATCCGAGCACTTGGAGTAACGGTCGTGCCTGTTCGCAGTTGGCAACCCGAAGCACACCTTCAGCGCCCGCCATGACGTCAAGTTCTCGCGCCTGCTGCACATACCGGCTCAACAAAATGAGAAATTCCGTGGGACGCACATGCGCCGACGGTCCTTCATATCCCAGCAAGAAGACGTTTCGCGCCAGCAGAGGGATAACTTCCTCAGGAGCAGCCTTCTGGCTGATGCCAGCCATGCGGAGGAAGGACCGCAACGGCCCTGGAACTTCCACCGTTGCTTCAGACGATTGAGTATCGACAGTCGGAGAAGTGCCAACGGGTGTCTTGCCCCATGAGTAGGGCGTAACGCAAAAAGAAGCAAATAGAAAAGCCGCTACGGAAACTGCGCGCAGAGTACATGGAGCTTTCATGGCTGGAGCCCTCTCCGAACCCTGGAGACACCTGCCAGCTAATCTTCGCGGGGACGAAACGGAATAGAAACTTCGCCGTAACGACCGGCTAGCCGAAGTGGGGAAAGGTACCAGTCCGTCGACGCCGCTTAAATTAGGGGTTTGGCTTTATATCGTCGTTGGTGTCCCCCGGGTCCCTCGAACAAAATCGGCCCACAAGATAAACCATCTATGGCGCTAAGTCCAAGGCCAAATCCTGCGAGAGAGGGCTGGCAATGGTATTGACGGACGGCTACTGGGTTTATTGTGCGAAACCGCTGAAGGCGGGCTCTGCAGGCGAGGCGTGACGACCCGACCGCGACGTCTTTGGGGAAATTCCGCTATGGCCGAAACGCTGCCGCGAAATTCGGTTGAATCGTTGCAGAGGGAATGTCCCAGCTCATGGCTGACCGCCTCGTCCAGCAGGTGGTCAAGAGGAAGCATTGGCTCTTGTACTCGCAAATCGACGAGCGGAGCAGCGACATTATACTCACCGAAAACTTCCGCTAGTTGCTTCACTGGAACTCTCGTGCGAGAGCAACTGTGTCCGGGCATTCGCTTTCCGACAGGGCCCGGGGCACGGTCAACTGCTCTTATAGAACCCGTCTCGACGATGGCTGGAATGGCGTCGCTCTGTGCGCGCCAGAGTCCAAGCAAATCCAGAAACGAAAAGAAGAATTGGGCCTCCGAGAAGTACAACTGCCAGTCCATTGTGGGAAAATCCCCATCCCCAGAGGGTGTTGATTAGGTGATAGGTGAATACGTTGGGAGCAAAGTCAGCATGAAGCGTGAGATAGAAGTAGATGTGGAACGCTAAGACGAATAGTCCAATGCCACAAAGCATCGAATGACACCCACAACGAAGGACTTTCTCAAAATGGAAAATGGTAGTTGTCGCCTTGCCAGTTTCTGAAAGGCGAACAGAACGACGTATAGGCCTAGCAATATGAAGACGGCGGCGGTGACCCAAATTATGCTTTCCCGCCACACAGCTATCATCGGGTGCATGGGATTCCTGTACAGCTCCATGTAGTAGATGTGCAGGCGCACCAGGCAGACATAAGCACCGAAGCCTGAGAGGACAACTCCACACAACAGAAGCCCCAACAAACCAGATCTAATTACGGCTGCAGAAAATCTTCCGGTCATGGGTTGGCAATGCAATAGACGTCGATAATCGGGTCCTAGTTCCGTGAAATCTCTAAATGCGTCGCCTATTGCGTCCAAGGATTGTAGGTGCCAAGTTCAAGATGTGACCTTCTAGATCGCGGCAGGCATAGCCGCGTCCGCCGTCAGGGAATTCCATTCGGCCGTCTTGTAAAAATGGGCTCTTGTTGGCCAGGAGTACGGCTCGTGTACGCTGAAGGCATGGACATCCAGCTCAGCGAAGTCGAAGCTCGAGTTTTAGGATCGCTGATCGAAAAAGAGATTACGACGCCGGATTATTATCCGCTCTCGTTGAACGCTCTGGTGAACGCGTGCAATCAGAAGAACAATCGCGAGCCGGTGATGAGCCTCGACGAAGACGCTGTGCGGAAAGCTCTCGATGGTCTGCAGAGCCACAGGCTCGCCGGTCCCGCCCGCGGCGCTGACAGTAGAGTCACGAAGTATGAACATCGCATTCAGGAAGTATTCAATTTCACACGAGGCGAAGCCGCGATCTTGTGTGTACTCCTGCTGCGCGGGCCGCAAACTCCGGGCGAGCTCCGTAGCCGAACTGAGCGGATGTTCCGCTTTGAGCATCTGGAGGATGTGCAGTCCACGTTGCAACGTCTCATCGAGCGTGAACCACCGCTTGTCGCTATGTTGCAGCGGCAGCCTGGCACGAAGGAATCGCGCTACATGCACTTGTTCTCCGGTCATTCGGAGCCTTCGGCACAGCCAGTGAGCGTAGCTCGCGACGACGAAGGCGGCAGAACGGCGCGACTGGAGAACGAATTCGAAAAACTTCGCGCGGAATTAGAAGAAGTGAAGCGGCAGCTGGCAGATCTTCGCAGGCAGCTCGAATGAAAGGCAACTACTCACGCAGATAAACACGGATTCATGGATGCACGCAGATCTTATGTGGGTAACCAGACCCCGGTTCAGCACCAGCAACAAAAAAATCTGCGTCTATCCTGAAATCAGCGTGTATCAGCGGAAGTAGTTTCTCTTGCCGTTAGCTGAGGCAACTACTCACGCGGGATCCAAGGGCGAGCTATTGCCGAAGAGTGGACTTTTCCGAGTCGACAGACTTCTTAACGTCGGTTCCGGAGGCTGCTTTCGGGCGTGTTGACCGCATACCGATCAGGGGTCCCTGGTAGCTCAGTTCGCTGACTTCTGTGTCCCGGCTTGGGTTCTGCATGGCGACGTTTCACCTCGGATGCCCCCACTCTATCTGTAGACCTAAGAGTCGCCTAGATTACCAAAGGAATCATCTAAGTTGCTCATTTTAGGAATGTTATATTGATGGCGGAGGAGTAGATATTGGCCGGTCTGTAAACCTCCAAAACACTGTCATTCCGAATGGCGTTTTGGCGCGAAGAATCTGCTGTCTTCCTCGGCGTCCCGCAGGACAGCAGATCCCTCACTTCGTTTCGGGATGACAGTAAGGGAGAGTTTCGAGATGACAGTAAGCAAGGATAATGATCTGGTGAATCCGCGCCCTTTAAGACCTTGCTTCCATTGCGAGTCTGTACGTGGTACCACAGGATTGTGAGCAGTATGAGGCGAAGTCGCGCGTATGTCGGTTAGAACCTCGGAATAGGTCCAGGTGAAGAGAGGTCGACGAATTGGAAGGCTGATGACAACTTCCCTGCTAATTCCCTGGCCATTTGCCGAATCGCCTGTGTTTATGCGGGTTCCGCGATTGAAAATTTTTCCTCCGGGAATAATTCCCTGCTGTTTTCCCTGAAGCAGGGAATTTGACTCTCGGGCGCGGGCCTAAAAAAAAACCGGCCGTGCCTCCCCAAAGGCACAGCCGGTCGAACAACCTCGAATGAAACCGGACTGATTAGTCTCCCGTTGCCACGGCTGCACGAGCAGCCAGTGGGGCCGGTGCTGGAGCCGTCTCCTTGGCGCCACCGAAGTAGTGCTTATAGGAGTGGAAGACTCCGAACATCACCGGCAGCACGAGGAGCGGAACCTGCCAGCCGATCTTTACCGTTGCCGCGAGAACCAGTCCGGCAATCGCCGCGCTGGCCACGAAGTACGGGAAGGAAAGCTGGAAGATGTTGCCCCAAACCTTCAGGGCGTTCTTCGCTTCCGTGAGCGAGATGACTAGGGCCACTGGAACAGTGTTGACTACGAAGAATCCAGCTGCAGCCAGAGCCAGCACCAACCCATGAGAAGTGGTCATGTTGTTAAGCGCCGGATAACCGAACAGGAAACGCGTTGCCGCCACTGCCAGAGCCATGTTGCTGAAGTTGAAGATCGCCTGCACCGTGTTGAACTTCTGTGTTGCACGCGGCAAGCACTGAACGAAGGTCGAGAAGCACGCTACAGCCAGAGCTTCCGAGGGGCTCATCTCGGCCACTGCGACCAGGATGAACGGCAAGTTCACTGACATGCTTCCAGTGACTCCAGGCAGTTTCACTTTGAAACGGGCTGCCAGGCAGGCCACCAGAAGGAACGAGACGAAGCGAGTGTGATCGGCCGATTGTGCGTGAAGGACAGCGTTCGCCAACACCGCAAAACCCGCCAATATTACGAGCGCGATGAAGAACTGTGCTGATCGCTTCACAGTGCACCTCCGGTCGGAGGATTCACTGCTTCGCCATCGGTTATGGTGCCGCCTGAGTCCGTGGAGTCGGCATCAGACGCGTCGCCAGGGTCGCCGTCGCTCAACGCGTTGAGAGTTCCGTCGTCGAGCTGACCCCAGACTACGCTCTGACCCCAAACCATGCTGCAGGCTGCCTCGTCAGTCTGACCCCAGACAACCGAGTTGCCCCAAACCATGGAGCTGGCGTCAACTTCGAGCTGACCCCAGACAACTGAGTTTGCGAACACGCCGGATTGTCCCCAGACCATCGACTGTCCCCAGACAACGGACATGCCATTTACCAGCGTCGCGGTCTTGGTAAGCGGGTTGAAAACAACCGTGGGCGAAGCTGCACCGCCGTTAACCGGGCTGTTGTCACCCAGAGCGGCTTGGATGTCCAGATATCCGGCACCGATGGTGAAGACGTCGTATTGGGACAGATAAGTGTTGCCCCTTACGTCGCGACCCCAACTGTTGCCGCGCACTGGATAGCCCTTCCAGGCGCTCCGCATCATGCGCGCCTTGACCATGTCAGGCGTGATGTTGGGATTGCTCTGGATCATCAGCGCTGCGCCGCCGGCAACTACTGGAGTTGCCATGCTGGTGCCGCTCAACTGCATGTACTGTGGACCAGGTGAAGTGGCGCCACAGTCGCTTTGACCAGCGAACACGTCGCAGAGCCATGTGAGTTGTGTCGGCTTGATGATCGCTGAGAGAGGAGCGAGCCCGCTCAAAGTCGATCCTGGCGAAAGCAGCGATGTGATCTTGTTTCCCGGAGCCATGATGTCTGGCTTCAGGATGTGATCAAGCAACGATGGCCCCTTGGAACTGTAACTGGCGACGATGTCGTCCGTTCGCGTCCAGGTTCCCTGTGGGCTCATCGCACCGACCGTGATCACGTTGGGATCATTGCCGGGAGCTTCGATCGTGGCGTAACCCTGCTCGCCGAAACTGTTGTCGCGGCCCATGTTGCCGGCCGCAGTCACAACTACGATTCCTGCCTTCCAGGCTGCTTCAACTGCCTGGCAGAGAGGATCCAGCGTGTAGGACTCGAACACCGGACGTCCGAGCGACAGGTTGATCACACGGATGTTGTACTGGTTCTTCAACTGGATCGCGCGATTGATAGCCGCAATCACCTGACTGTCGGAACCGCCGCCATTAGCGTCGAGTACGCGCAGGTTGATGATGTTGGCTTTCGGCGCAATGCCGTAGAAGCGTCCGGCAGAATCATGACCGTTTCCGGCAACGATTCCGGCAACGTGAGTGCCGTGGCCATATGCGTCGTTTGTGCTGGCATCTCCGGGCACGAAGCTCTCGCTGTAGACCACGCGAGAGTTAGTCATGTCTGCGGTCTGCAAATCATCGTGCTGATAGACGCCGCTATCGATGACAGCGATGCCGATTCCCGTTCCGTCAACGCCGTAGTTCTGACGAGCAATGGCATCATTTACTGGTTGCGGTGCGTCGTCCCACGCTGATTTGTTCGGGCGGTCAGGACTTACATACAGAACCTTATCGTCCTGCAGCAGCCGCTCAAGCATATTGACCGAAATGCGAACGGATGCACCCGACACAGCGCCGAACTCGCGCTTGAATTGAACGCCGAAATTCCGCTCGAACTTCGAGCGCTCGCTGGCTTTGAAGTGACTACGAGCTTCTATAGCGGCTTGCTTCATCCGGTCGCCGTGCGGACCGCTGTAGAACTTGTCATTAGGGTGAAAGTTCTTGTCGTCCTCGAATGCATCCGGCTTGAACTGGACGATTACGTCCACAGTTCCATCCGGATTCACAAGGAACCTGTCTAGGTCAGGCGCCGCTTTAGGTCCGTGCTTGCCTGGCGCCGCGAAGGCTGTACTTACGAACGTAAGCAGCAGCATCGCCGCAACCAAGTGCAAGCGCCAGAACCTGGCCACTGCACCTTTCGTTGTAGTTTGCGGTTTCATTGAGTTCTTTCTTTCTTGCTCCCTGCAAAATTTTTTGTGAACTACCCTGGGGAGGTCCACTTTCTTTTCAGCCGCATCTGAATGCGGGTTAAAGGAAAACACTGCTTAGGAACCCCAAACAGCCGAAGCAACGGCTGTCAGCATGTGTTTCACCTGCGGGGAGGAAAGGTTGAACCCAGCCACAAAAGCCAACGTCAGGCTGAGTACGATAGCGACTTTGCTGCTCTTGGACATAGCGGTGACGAATACCTCGCCCGCTATGAGTGCAAGCCGACGGCCAGAGCTGTGGAAATGTACAAGTGTCTATTTTTCATACAATTACAAATGATTCCCGGCTAGGGAAATTGTGACAGTTCGTCTGCCTCAGAATGAGAACCAGAACAGTAAATGACAGCTAAGACAATGAAAATACGCATGTTATATACGCAGAGACGGGATGAGACATTTTGGCGCAAATAGGGACATATCCCGATGGCGCAATTGGGGCAAGTTCCGGCGAAACTGAGACCGTCTTGGTGAAGTCGGAGGCCAATTTGGCCGAATGTCGGTGCGCCGAAAGACTGAAAACAGGGAGAAATACCGCGAAATTTACGAATTCGGGTCTCAGGATCATCAAATTCTGCCCAGATTTCGCAAAGTTCCCGGAAGTGCGCAGGGAAATAGCAGCGATTCTGGGGATTCTTACGGATAAGCCCTTGGTGGCCAATGGTTTACCTCGGCATTTTGTTCTGGCGTCGTTCATCGGCCAGGGAATCATTAGGGATCTTGCTTCCCGTTTTGGAACAGTACCCCGGTTCAAATGCAGATCCGAAAAGCCTTCCACCGTTCTCGCTTCCTCCGGAGGGCGAACTGCCGTTTCTGTCCGTTTCCGGACATTTTCATTCAGCCGCGAACACAGGTTTACAAAGGCCGTTACGAGGAGTACTGTTTAGCCCTGTTTTTTGAGGAAGTTACAGTCAGCAGCCCTTTGGCAGGTCAAGCGCACTACGGCCAGTAGTCATGGATATTCAGAGACCGTCTAACGCCGCAGCAAAGCGCAAGCGGCGGATCATCTTCTCGGCACTCGCCATCCTCTTTATTGCAGGCGTGACTCTGGGACTTTCGCGGCTGAAGCCAGCCGCTCCAAGCGTTGAGCGCTCCACTATTTGGACCGATACCGTCAAGCGCGGTCCGATGTTGCGGCAAGTTAGAGGTCTTGGAACGCTCGTTCCGGTTGATATTCGCTCAATTTCTTCTCTTACAGACGCCACTGTTGAGCGCCGTCGTATCCTTCCCGGCACTCAGGTTAAAGCGGACACCATCATCATGGATCTCAGCAACCCACAAACCGAGCAGGAAGCGGTGGATGCCGAACTCCAGTTAAAGGCCGCGGAAGCCGACTACAAGAATATCGAAGTAAAGGTCCAAAGTGACCTAATGACCCAGCGCGCCAATGCAGCAACGGTCGGCGCCGATTACACCGATGCCAAGACCAAGGCGGAAATCGATCGGGAACTGTGCAAGTTAGGGGTCATTTCCGGCCAAGCGTGCAAGAGCTCGCAGACGCATGCCGAAGAACTTTCCACAAGAGATCAAATCGAAAAAGAAAGAGTTGCTATCAATACCAAATCTGTAGCGTCTCAATTGGCGGTGCAACAGGCAAAGATCGACGAGTTGAAGGCGCTCTATCAGCTCAAGATCAAACAACTCGACTCATTGCATGTGCGCGCGGGCATCGATGGGGTGCTAACGGAAGTTCCGGTAGTGGAGGGACAGCGTGTCACGGCGGGCACAAATGTTGCGAAGGTCGTGCAGCCGAACCACCTGAAAGCTGAGCTGAAGATCGCTGAGACGCAGTCGAAAGACATCACCTTCGGTCAGCCGGCATCCGTGGATACACACAACGGAGTAATTCAGGGAAGCGTAATGCGCATCGATCCGGCCGTGATTAACGGTACGGTCACGGTTGACGTGAAGCTGGAAGGACAACTGCCTTCAGGCGCCCGCCCAGATTTGAGCGTCGATGGAACCATCGATCTTGATCGGCTGGCGAACGTTCAATTCGTCGGACGCCCCGCATTCGGTCAGGAGAACAGCACAGTAAGCATGTTCAAGCTCGATCCGGATGGCAAAGGGGCAACGCGTGTGACGGTGAAGCTAGGACGCAGTTCAGTGAACGCAGTTGAGCTTCTCGGTGGACTGAGCGATGGCGACCAGGTAATCCTGTCCGACATGTCGCGCTGGGACAACGTTGATCGCATTCGGTTGGAGTAAGACCCGGGAAGAGCGAACACGAAGGTCACGAAGTCTGAAGGCGGAGGTCACGAAGAAATCGAAACAGGGAACAGGGACTTTTGCAATATTCCTCATCGTGACCTCCTCTGTTTCCTTCGTGACCTTCGTGTTCGCCTCGTCGGTTTCAGTTTGGGATTCAAGAAAAATTTTTAGGAGACACAATGGCATCGAACGGCAGGCCGTTAATCACCCTGGAGAACGTAACCAAGATCTTCTACACCGATGAAGTAGAGACGCACGCGCTCTCCGGCATCCATCTCGAGATCCGCGAAGGCGAGTACGTTTCGATGGCGGGCCCGTCCGGTTGCGGAAAGTCGACGCTGCTGTCGATTATCGGCCTGCTCGATACTCCTACTGACGGAACTTACGTCCTCAACAGCAAGACGGTGCAGAGCCTCGACTTCGCCGATCGTGCTCGCATTCGCAACCAGGAGATCGGATTCATCTTCCAGAGCTTCAACCTTATCGGCGACCTCACTGTGTACGAGAACGTCGAGCTGCCGCTCACCTACCGCAAGATGGGCGCGGCGGAGCGTAAAGAACGCGTTCACGGCGCGCTGGAGAAGGTAGGAATGTCGCACCGTATGCGGCACTATCCATCGCAACTCTCCGGCGGTCAACAACAGCGCGTCGCGGTAGCGCGTGCGCTGGCGGGCAAGCCGTCGATCCTGCTGGCGGACGAGCCTACCGGAAACCTCGATTCCCGAAATGGTGAGGCCGTTATGGAACTGCTCCAACAGCTCCATCGCGAAGGGGCAACCATCTGCATGGTGACCCACGACGAGCGTTTCGCCCGCCATGCTGAGCGCACGATTCATCTGTTCGACGGCAAGGTCGTCGAGGAAAGCGTCGGCGTAGCTTAAGTTCCCAAACAGTTTGCGGTGAAAGCGTGCCGCAGGCGCGAAGGGGAAAGTTTGTCTTGGCGGGTCGGAGTGCTAGGGAAAGCAGCATGAACTCTCTTTTCCAGGATCTTCGCTACGGCAGTCGGATGCTGTTCAAGAGCCCTGCATTCACGACTGTCGCGGTACTCACTCTGGCACTTGGCATTGGCGCGAACACGGCGATCTTCACAGTTGTGAATGCGCTGCTGCTGAAAATGCTGCCCCTCAAAGCGCCGCAAGAATTGGTTGTCGTCGGAAATCCAGGGATAGTGAGTTCGCGATGGCACGGAACTCCGGAGACGGATTACTTTTCCTATCCGCTGTATCGGGAATTTCGTGACAACAACACCGTCTTCACGGGGCTGGCAGCGGCCGCAACCGAAGATCGAGTCGAAGTAAACACGAGTTCGGCTGCCGGCGCATCCGAGGAAGTTGACGCTCGGCTGGTCACTGGAAACTACTTTCCCGTTTTAGGAGTGGACGCGGCAGCGGGACGGCTGCTCACCGAAAGCGACGAGACACAGGAAAACGCAAATCCGGTGGCAGTACTCAGCTACGGGTACTGGGAACGAAAATTTGGCTTCTCGGCTGAAATCGTCGGCAAAGAGATTCGCCTCAACGGATATCCGTTCACGATCGTGGGTGTCGCTCAACCGAAATTCCGCGGCGACGTCGTGGGTAGCGATTTCTCGGTCTTCGTACCTCTCACCATGCAGCCAAAGATTATGCGCGAAGAAGGCATACGGAACGATCCAGAGGTTTCGTGGCTCTCGCTCATTGGCAGACTCAAGCCGCGCATTTCAGTGGCGCAGGCCAAGGCTAACGTAAACCTCGTATTCCAGCAGGCTGTCAAAGGATCGTTCGGCGCGCGGCTCAAGTCTGACGATCTGAATGAGATTGCCGGCAAGGAGATCGCCGTAGTTGCTGGAGGCACTGGACTTTCAGGATTTCGCGCGGACTACAGCACCCCGCTGCTTTTACTGATGGGAATCGTTGGATTGGTTTTGCTGATTGCATGTGTGAACGTGGCCAATCTTCTGCTGGCACGAGCCAGAACAAGAAGCAAAGAAATCGCCGTCCGCCTTGCGATTGGAGCCAGTCAAAGACGTTTGCTGCAACAGTTGTTGACGGAAAGCATTCTGCTCGCGTTTTTGGGCGGCGCGTGCGGCGCTGTGCTCGCAATCTGGGGCGTGCGGCTTCTGGTCAGTCTCTTTGGTTCCGACGCAGAATATCTGCCGCTCTCCCCGGATCTCCGTTTGCTCTTCTTTACGTTTGGAGTGAGCCTGCTTACCGGAATTCTCTTCGGACTTGTTCCTGCACTGAACAGTCTGCGAGTGCAGGTAAATCCGACCTTGAAAAACGCGGGGGCTGCGACTTCAGAAACGCGGTGGGGCTTCGGCTGGGGCAAAGGGCTTGTGGCGGGCCAGATTGCACTTTCGCTGCTGGTGCTGTTCGCTTCCACGCTTCTCGGGCGCAGCTTGCAGAAGCTCGTCACGCAAGATCTTGGCTTTGACAGCCGTCACCTGATCGTCGCGCACCCAGGCGCTTCCGACGCAGGTTACAAAGGCGAAGGCGTAAAGCAGCTTGCGCAGGAGCTCACTACGCGCCTTGCTTCCCTTCCCGGAGTTCGCGGCGTCAGTTATTCGAGTCTTGGGCTGTTCAGCGGAGGCGAGTCGTCAGACAAGGTTATCGTCCCCGGATTTACTGGAGCGAGCCGCGAAGACTACAGCGTCCGGGAAGATGCCGTATCGACCGACTACTTTACCGTCCTGGGAATTCCTGTCTTCCTCGGGCGAGGCATCGCTCAGCAGGATACAGCGGGATCGACTCGCGTGGCCGTGATTAACGAATCCATGATGAAGAAGTTCTTTCATGGCGAAAATCCTGTAGGGCGACAGTTCGAGATTGATGACCCAGAGGAGAAGGGAAAGCCACTCACTGTGATCGGCGTCTGCAAAGACGCGAAGGATCATGGCGAGTTTCTGCGCAATGCTACTCCTCCCAGGTTTTATAACGCCTTCCAGCAGTTTCGTGATGCGCGGCACTTCGTGCTGGAAATCGCCACCAAAGGCGATCCCAATTTGGTGTTGGGTGAAGTTCGAAGCCAAATCAAAACAGTGGACTCCAATCTGCCGATTTATTCGCTGTACACAGTGGGTCAGCTCGTCGAGAGGAACGTCAGTAATCGGAGTGTGCTGGCCACGCTCTCGGAATTCTTCGCCGGATTAGCTCTCGTGTTGGCTTGCGTTGGTCTTTACGGAATCATGTCGTACACAGTTGCGGGCAGAATTCGAGAGATTGGCATTCGCGTGGCGCTCGGCGCTCAGCGCAGTGACGTACTTGAGCTCGTGTTGCGCGAAGGCATGCTGCTCGTGTTGATCGGGCTTGGTATTGGTATTCCGCTTTCCTTGGCCGGCGGTCGCATCCTGCACAGCTTCCTATTTGGATTGAAAGCAACGGACCCAGTCTCATTAGCGATCGTGATTGTGCTGCTCGGAGCCGTTGGAGCTGTTGCTGGATTCATTCCTGCACGCCGTGCAACAAAGGTGGATCCGATAGTGGCGCTCAGATATGAGTGATACAGAGTCAGTACCACCCGCGCGGTAGCGGGTGGGTCAGCGGCTTCACCCACCGGCTACCGCCGGCGGTACTGACTTGGACGGCTTGAAACCTATGGAAACTCTCTATCAGGATCTTCGCTATTCACTCCGTAATCTCGCCAAGACGCCTGCCTTCACCGTAGTAGCTCTCATCACGCTAGCGCTCGGCATTGGCGCGAATACTGCGATTTTCAGCGTCGTCAACGCAGTTCTGCTTCGGGCGTTGCCTTACGCCGAACCAGACCGGCTCGTTGTCATCGGACAGAGTGGATACACGTCTGCTCCTCCGGCGAACTTCTTTGACTGGAAGAGTCAGAACCACGTCTTCGAAAACATGGGAGCTGCCGAGGCATGGACACCCAATCTGACCGGTATCGACAAGCCAGAGCAGGTTGTAGGACTGCATGTTACTTCGGATGTCTTTCCTGTATTGGGAGTCAGGCCCTTGCTTGGTCGCGTTTTCGCGCCCGCCGATGATCGCCTCGGCAGTGATCATCAAGTCGTTGTCAGTTACGGCTTCTGGCAGCGACGCTTCTCAGGTGCACGCGATGCCCTCGGCAAAACAATTAGTTTGAACGGTGTTCCCTACACGATTGTCGGGGTTATGCCCAAGCGATTCCGCTTCGCTCCATTTTGGGTCACTAAGGCGGAGATCTGGTCGCCCCTCCCGCTAAGCTCCACCGACCGCGTACGCAACAGCTTGCGTATTTTCGCGCGGCTGAAACCCGGCGTGTCGCTCGATCAGGCGCGAGCCGAGATGGCCACCATCTCTGCGACGCTTGAAGCTCAATTCCCGGGCTCGAACAAAAACGTTGGGGTAATCCCATTGAAAGAAAAAGTAGTAGGCGATATTCGGCCGGCGCTCCTTGTTTTGCTAGGCGCTGTCGGATTCGTTTTGCTTATCGCCTGCGCCAACGTCGCACACATGTTGCTGGCAAGGGCTTCGGCGCGGCAGCGCGAAATTGCCGTCCGATCGGCATTGGGCGCTAGCCGGGCGCGGCTCCTGCGTCAGTTCCTAACGGAGAGCGCTTTGCTCGCCCTGGTTGGCGGCACTCACGGCGTGCTCATTGCCGTTTGGGGACTGCGTGTTCTGCTGGCGTCGGCGCCTTCGGAGATTACTCGCCTGGGAACCATTCAAATTGATGGCACTGTATTGATCTTCGCGCTCGTGATTTCGATCCTTACGGGTCTGATCTTCGGTCTCGCTCCTGCTCTGCAAGGTTTCGCAATGAATTTAGTTGAGACCTTGAAGGGTGGATCCCGGGGTGCTGGCAGCGGCAGGCGCAGCGGACGTTTGCGTGGGCTGCTGGTGGCTTCCGAATTTGCGCTTGCCCTTGTGTTACTCGCTGGCGCGGGACTCATGATCCGAACCTTCGCAGCGCTCGAATCGATCGATCCTGGCTTTAATCCGCGTCACTTACTGACGATGGTCGTCTCGGTCGCCGGCTCGAAAGATGCAAACGCGGACCGCTCCTCCTTTTATCAGCAGTCGCTGGAGCGCATCCGAACACTTCCCGGACTGACTCAGGCCAGCGCAATCAATCATCTCCCGCTTGCCGGAGATATCTGGGGAATTCCATTCTTCATGGAAGGCCGTCCCGAACCGAAACCCGGCGAGGAGCCTCATGGTGCTTATCGAGTGATCCTGCCGCAGTACTTTCGTACCATGAATATCTCACTGCTTGAAGGCCGCGATTTTACTGAGAACGACAACTCTCAAGCGCCGAGCGTCGCAATCGTGAATCAATATCTGGCCAGTCATTATTGGCCGGACGAGAGTGCAATAGGAAAGCGCATCTCCATCGGCATTGGAGTCGAAAAGAAATGGCTCACGGTGGTTGGCGTGATCGCAAATACGATCCGTCACGAATGGACCGACCATCCCGATTCGGAATATTACGTCCCGCTGCTGCAAAGCCAGTGGTACCTGGATAGTCAGTCCGGCGGATTCGCAGCCTATATGAGTTTTGTGGTACGCACGGTCGGAGACGCAGCAGCCCAGACTCCCGCAGTTGAGAACGCGATTCGCTCTCTGGACAAGAGCGTCACACTTTCCGAAATCGAAACTATGGAAGAGGTCGTTGCCGATACAAATGCCCAGCCGCGTTTCTACCTTTACTTACTGGCGGCGTTTGCCGGAGTAGCTTTGGTGCTGGCCGCTGTCGGCATCTACGGCGTGATGAGTCACTCAGTTGCGCGCCGAACTAAAGAAATGGCGGTACGCATGGCGCTGGGAGCGCAGCCGTCGGAAGTGATGCGTCTGGTAGTTGGCGAGAGCATGTCGCTCGCGCTGATCGGCGCGGTGGTTGGGCTCGTCGGCGCCCTGGTTCTCACTCCGTTAATGAAGACACTGCTGTACGGAGTGCGAGCCAGCGATCCCGTGACTTTTGTTCTTGTCGCAGGTGTTCTTGGAGCCGTTGCCGCGCTGGCGAGCTATATCCCTGCGAGGCGCGCTACGAAGGTAGATCCGATGGTGGCGTTGAGATACGAGTGAGACAAAGTCAGTACCATCCGCGGCAGCGGATGGGTCAGTCGCTCACCCACCCGCTACCGCGGGCGGTTCTGACATGACACGAGGTGACCGATGGACACTCTTCTGCAAGACCTTCGCTATGCAGTGCGAATTCTCCTCAAGAATCCTGCGTTCACGCTAATTGCCGTACTCACCCTCGCTCTCGGCATCGGAGCGAACACTGCGCTTTTCAGCGTTGTCAATGCAGTGCTCTTGCGCCCCCTGCCATACGTGCATCCCGAGCAACTCTTCGCGCTCAAAGGCGGGCAATCTTGGCCCGATCTCTACGATATTCAGCAGCAGGCACACTCGCTGGATAAGGTCGGCGCCTATGGTCCGTGGCAATTCGATCTTGTTGGCGCTGGCGAGCCCAAACTGGTCGACGCAGCCCTCGTGTCGCTCGATCTGTTTCCTGCGCTAGGAGTGAACGCTCAGAGTGGCAGAACCCTCGGCAGTGCCGATGACCTGATTGGCGGAGCACGCGTCATTGTAGTGAGCGACCACTTCTGGAAGGAGAACCTCTCGGGCCGGGCCGACGTTATAGGAAGCTCTGTCACGCTCAGCGCCAATAGTTACACGGTTATCGGAGTGATGCCGCCAGGCTTTCGACTGCCTACAGGCACGGCCGAAGTGTATGTCCCATTTCGGGTCGGCTATCCGGAAGCCGCGCCGTATCGTGGCGTTCACATGCACTCGGCGATCGTAAGACTTCGTCCTGAGATCACGGCAACGCAGGCGCAGGCTGAGTTGGACATAATCGCGAAAGGTCTGGCGCAGGCGCATCCAGACGAGAATCGCGATCGCAAATACATTGCTATCTCACTGCAGAACCGAGTCACCGGCAACATTCGTCCGGCGCTGCTCATGTTATTCGCAGCAACAGCGGTAGTGCTTCTGATCGCCAGCGCCAACTTCGCGAACCTACTCCTTTCAAAGACCGCCCGCAGGCGACAGGAGATCGCGATTCGCATGGCTCTGGGAGCGGCGCGTATCCGACTCGTGCGTCAACTGATTACTGAGAGCACTCTGCTCGCACTTCTCGGTGGAGTCGTCGGCCTCGTGCTTGCCTATTGGGGACAGCATGCCTTGGTGATGTTGAAGCCGAAGGACCTGGCAAATATCCCGCAGTTTACGATTGATGGCTGGGTACTTGGATTTGCAGTTGCCGTGTCGCTGCTTACCGGATGCATTTTTGGTTTGCTGCCAACCATCGAACTGAACACGGCCGACGGTGCTGGCTCAATACGGCAGAGCATCACGGTCGCCCAAGGAAAGTTTGCCAACCGTTTGCGTCAAGCTCTGATCGTTGGCGAGCTTGCCCTTTCGCTGATTCTGCTGTGCGGCGCCGGACTGCTGCTTCGTAGTCTGTGGCGCGTGCAAGGCGTCGATCCGGGATTCAATCCTAATGGCGTGCTGGTCTCGCACATCTGGCTGAAGCAAACGCAGTACAACGACGTGGAACCGCAGAATCGCTTCTTCACACAATTGCTCGACAATCTACGCGCAATCCACGGAGCCGAATCGGTAGGACTTGTGACCGAGCTTCCACTCAGCGGGAACTACATCTCCCACAACTTCCTGATCAACGGCAAGCCCCGTCCGCCGGAGGGCACCGAACCGGACGCCGCCACCAACCTCATCACTCCTGACTATTTCAAGACGATGCAGATTCCTGTTCTGGCCGGACGCGCATTCACAGACGCCGATCGCGAAGGCGCGCCTCCAGTGGCGATTATTAACGAAAGCTTGGCTAAGCAATTCCTTGCCGGGGAAAATCCTATCGGGAAAGAAGTGCGTTATGCGCGCCAGAAGACGCCCTACTGGATGACGATCGTCGGAGTCGTTGCCGATACCAAGGATCTGGGCCTCGATGAAGATGAGGGTCCCGCCATCTACACGCCGATGATGCAAAAGCAGGAGCAGTGGCGTCGGTACGCGTTTCTGGCAATTCGGGGCAAAGGTGGAGATCCGCTGGCGCTTGTTCCCGAGATGAAGCAGGCAGTGTGGAGCCTGAACAGCCAAGTTCCCGTCACGTCCGTGTTTCTCGAGTCGTATCTGTTGGAGCAGTCGATCGGACCGCGGCGTATCAACACTCTGCTGCTGATCACATTTGCCGCAACGGCGCTGCTGCTGGCGGTCATCGGCTTGTACGGTGTGATCTCCTACGCAATGGCGCAGCGGACTCGCGAAATTGGCATCCGCATGGCACTGGGAGCTCGACGTGGAGACGTGCTGTCGATGGTTTTCGGAGAAGGATTGTGCCTGGCTCTGATCGGCGTTGCTCTCGGATGTTTGGGCGCGCTAGCTAGCGCGAAGTTTATCTCATCGCTGCTGTTTAACGTGAAGCCACTCGACGCTGTCAGCTTCGTTGGCGGCTCTGTTGTCCTAGTGTTGACAGCGCTGCTTGCCACTTTGATTCCGGCGCGACGAGCTGCGAGCGTCGATCCCGTAGTGGCATTACGGTACGAGTGAGAGGAATCTTCACCACGGAGGCACGGAGACACGGAGACACGGAGAAGAAGCAGGGAGCGACAACTGCTAAACACGCCAAAATGCGATTCAGCAATCCCCTAATCATTTCTCCGTGACTCAGTGTCTCCGTGGTGATTGGATTTTTTCCCTGCAAGTAAAATCGACGACACGTGCTTGTCTCCGATTTCGACTTTCATCTTCCCGAAGAACTCATTGCGCAGGAGCCGCTCGCGGACCGGGCGGCTTCGCGTATGCTCGTTCTAAGCCGGCAGACTCGCGGGTTCAAAGATGATCAGTTCCGGAATTTTCCGGAACACCTTCGCACCGGAGATGTTCTTGTCCTCAACAACAGTCGCGTGTTTCCTGCACGCCTTTTCGGGCATCGCCCTGGTGAACGCGCTCAACCGCTAAGTTCACGCAATCCGGCTTCGCGCGAATTTCTTAAAGGTCGAGTGGAAGTTCTTCTGACGCGGCAACTTGGTAACAATGAGTGGGAGGCGCTGGTTCGGCCGGGACGCAAGCTGAGCATCGGAGAAAAGCTGCGCTTTGGAGAAGACGAAGCCGGACCGGCACTGCTCGAGGCCGAGATCATTGGTCGTGGAGAGTATGGCGAGCGGCGATTGCGTTTTCAGAAAGCGGCAGATTTTTTCGAGAAGCTCGAACGCCTCGGTCACGTGCCCCTGCCGCCTTACATCACCCGTGAAGATCGCTCTGCCGATCGTGATCGTTATCAGACCGTCTTCGCCCGTGATCGAGGATCAGCAGCCGCTCCCACGGCGGGGCTGCACTTCACGCCAGCGATTCTCGATCAGATTCGCGCTAAGGGAATTGAGATTGTCGAAGTCACCTTGCATGTCGGTCTCGGGACCTTTCAGCCGCTGCGCGAGGAAGCTGTGGAGAAGAACACGCTGCACGTTGAGAGCTATGAGATCACCAGTTCGAGCGCTCATGCGATGAATCAGGCGCTCGCAGATCGTCGTCGCATCGTGGGAGTTGGCACCACAGTAGTTCGCGCGCTCGAACATTCCGCTCAGGTGGGTAATGAAAAAGTCATTGCAGGCAAAAGCGAGACTAACATCTTCATCTATCCCGGTTTCGAGTTTCGGGTTGTCGGCGCGATGCTCACGAATTTTCACCTGCCACGCTCGTCGCTTCTCATGCTCGTTTCCGCGTTTGCCGGGCGCGAGCACGTGCTAATAGCGTATGCGCATGCAATCAGTGAGCGATATCGCTTCTTCTCTTACGGTGATTGCATGCTGGTGGAATAGCGTTCGGCTGAAAGCTGAATGCTATCCTGTCTCCCATGAAAGAACAGGTACGAACGCAAGGTGCTCCACAAGCCATCGGTCCCTATTCGCAGGCTGTGAAAAGTGCCGGACTGCTATTTGCTTCGGGACAGGTGGCGCTCGATCCTGCTAGTGGAAGCATTGTCACTGGCGGAATTGTGGAGCAAACGGAGCGCGTGATGAAGAACATCGCCGCTGTTCTGGAAGCTTCGGGCACAGGCTTCGATCAAGTGATCAAATCCACTGTTTTTCTTAAAGACATGGGTGACTTTTCGAAGATGAACGAGATTTATGGACGCTACGTTTCAGGCGAGGGCAAGATTGCGCCCGCACGCTCCACTGTCGAGGTCTCGCGACTCCCGAAAGATGCTCTAGTCGAAATCGAAGTGATCGCTCTTCTGTAAGCCATGTCCAATTCCCAAAATGGAGTGCAGCTCTCGGTCGCCGGGAAGGTTGCTCTTGTAACCGGCGGATCGCGCGGAATCGGCGCCGCGACTGTGAAGATGTTTTGTGCAGCTGGCGCGAAAGTCGCCTTCAACTATCAAAAGGCCAAGGCGGCCGCGGACCGCGTCGTCGCAGACTGCGGGACCGCCGTGTGTGCCATTCAGTCGGAGCTTTCTTCGCCTCAAGATGCTGAGAGACTGGTCAAGACCGTAGTCGGCAACTTCGGGCGCCTCGATTGCCTCATCGCGAATCATGGCATATGGCCGCCGGAGGACGCTCCTATCGATCAAATGTCGGACGAGCAATGGCGCCAGACGATAGCCGTGAATCTCGACAGTGTTTTCGGCCTGATTAAGCACAGTGTGGCGCAGATGAAGAGGCAGGGACGAACCTCAGGGCAGGCAGCCGGCCGCATCGTGATCATCAGTTCCACTGCGGGACAGCGTGGGGAAGCTTTTCACTGCGACTACGCAGCCAGCAAAGGTGCGGTCATCAGCATGGTGAAGGGACTTAGCACGGAGCTAGCGCGTGATGGAATCTACGTAAACTGCGTCGCTCCCGGATGGGTAGCAACTGACATGGCAGCTCCAGCGCTGGAGGATCCTAAGACTCGGGACAGAATCTTCGCCACCATTCCTCTGGGCCGTGTAGGCAAGCCGGAGGAAATCGGTGCTCCAGTCCTGTTTTTATGCACTGAGCATGCGGGCTTCATTACCGGTGAGATCCTGAACGTCAACGGCGGTGCTGTCCTGGTGGGATAGGACCCTGGCTTGCGCCGAGTGTCGTAACATTAATACTTAACTATGAAGTTCCTTCTAATGTGTATCTGCCTGGCCGGCTTGGCTGGTGTGACCCAATCGTCCCCGTCTTCACCGGTCTCCGCCTCCCCGTCTGAAACCAGTACGCAAAGTGCCCCTGTCGACCCCGGCGCAATTAAAGCGAAGGAACTAATCGGGAAAATGGTCCAGACATTGGGCGGCGATGCCTATCTTCACTACGCCGACATACAGCAGGAAGGCCGTACCAACAGCTTCTATCATGGCCAACCCACTGGGGGAACCGCACCGTTCTGGCGCTTCTACAAGTTTCCCGATAAGGAACGCGTGGAAATTACGAAGCAGCGCGATTGGATCATCATTCACAATGGTGATCGCGGCACGGAAACAACCTTCCACGGTACCAAGCCGGAAGATGACGATGTGCATCGAGACTTCCTACTTCGTGATCAATACTCGATGGAGAAAGTGCTGCGCACCTGGCTCGATGCGCCAGGCACGACCTACTTCTACGATGGAGCCGGCTTCACTGACAATCACGAAGTAGAGAATGTCACAATTGCGAACGCCAAGAATCAACAAGTGACTTTCAGCATCGATAGCTCCAAATACCTGCCCATTCGTAAGAGCTTTACCGTCCGTGATCCCACGTACAAAGAGAAGGATACGTATTCGGACATCTATTCGGAGTATCGCCCCGTGCAAGGGATTCAGACGCCGCATGTAGTCACTCGCGTGAAGAACGGAGACATGGTGTCGCAACGATTCCTGAGCAAGGTGATTTATAACCAGGGACTCGCCGACAATCTCTTTGTTCCCCCAACTGCCATCGAAGCCAAAAAGAAGTAGCAGACTCCGCATACATGACGGAGCGCCCGGGCGCTCCGTTGTCTCCACTTGCCTCCGGTAAGGTACCGGGACAACCGGAACGACTGACTGATCTCTGCGTCAAATCTGCCAGCTTCTGTCTCCTATTTGCCACAGTCTAGTTTCTTGATTGCGGGTTATGCTGTTAATTACCAGCATCTTACGAACATTCGTTGGTTCATGAACAAACAATCCGGGAAGCGATCAGCTTCAGCGGCGTAGGTCTGCACAGTGGCGCAGCGGTGAAGATGCGCATCCTGCCTGCCCCGGTGGGAACTGGAATCTGCTTCCAGCGCGTGGATTTGGACGGCTTTTCCATAGAAGCCGTTGGACGCAACGTTGCTAAGGTCAGCTACGCCACGAGTTTGATGAAACGTGGCGTCCTCATTTCCACGACGGAGCACGCACTCTCAGCTTTGATGGGCGCCGGCATTGATAACGCCATCATCGAACTCGATCAACTCGAGCTACCGATACTCGACGGAAGCGCCAAGCCCTTTCTCGATGCAATCCATCGCGTTGGCGTCAAGCGCCAGCGGCGGCAACGAGTTTACTGGCGAATCAGCAAACCAGTTGAGGTCGTCGAGGGCGACAAATTTCTTGCCGTCTACCCAGCGAATCACTATTCGATTTCTTACACCATCGATTTCTCCCGCCCAATCGGCTTGCAGACGTTCGAACTTGATCTCACTCGAGAAGCATACGAATCGCAAATTGCCCCAGCGCGGACATTCGGATTTCTTCGCGACGAGCGTGCCCTCCGCAATATGGGTCTGATTCGTGGCGCATCGGAAGAAAATGCCATCGTGCTAACCGATACTGGAGTCAAGAACGGTCCACTTCGCTTTCCAGATGAATTTGTTCGACACAAAATCCTCGATCTCATCGGCGATCTCGCTCTTCTCGGGCATCGCATACTCGGAAAAGTTGTTGCCAATCGGGCAGGCCACGCGATGCACACCGCGCTCGTCTCACGTCTGTTGAGAGATCATTCACTGTGGGACGAGGCGCACATCTCAAGTGAAGAGACGAGCGAGCGCGTGAGCGAAGTTGAAGAAGCTTCTGCCGCCGCAAGAAGCTGATCGTCTGCAGCATCGAATCGTATACAATCCCCGGAACTCCATCCGGACTGCCTTTCCATATGAACCTCGAAGCGTCTCGCCTACGTCTGCCTGCGCTTACTTCGCTGCGTTTCTTCGCAGCTTTTCACGTCTTTCTGTTCCACATTCAGGCGATGGGAGCTGTCTTCGGGCCGGTCTGGTTTCAGAAGCTGTCGTCGATTGGCTATGTGGGAGTGAGCTTCTTCTTCGTGCTCTCGGGATTCATTCTGGTCTACACGTATGCTGGAAGGCCGGTGAATGCGTTCGATTTCTGGCGTGCGCGCTTTGCGCGAGTGTACCCGGCATACGCAGTTGCGCTCCTGCTAACCCTTCCGTGGTTTCTCTTCGTGGTCCAGCACTACAACGAGATCAAGGTGCCTTTCATGGCATTCGAAGTGGCGCATTTCAAGCTGGCTGCAGCCCTCGAGATCTTGCTGCTGCAATCCTGGGTTCCCCCGGCGGCCTTATCCTGGAATGCCGTGGGCTGGAGTCTGTCAGTTGAGGCCTTCTTCTACCTGCTGTTTCCGCTGCTGATTCTTCGCTACAGCCGCCTTTCACGCAAGCAACTCTTCGCAATCATGGCCGTGTGCTGGCTGGCAAGCAATCTGATTTCGACCAGCTACACCGTGCTGAGGCCGGATGGAATCGTCAACCCCGATTCGAACGTCTACACCTCGTGGATGCACGTCGTGAAGTTCTTTCCGCCAGCGCGTTTGCCGGAGTTTCTTCTGGGCATGGCTGCTGGATTTGTTTTTCTGCGCACTCAACGAAACGAACACATCGCATTGCCGCTGATTGGAGCGGGGATCATCGCAGTTGGAGTTGTTGCCATTTTCTCCAACAAGATTCCGTACGCCATCATCCACACCGCAGTGCTCTCGCCCGCATTTGCAGCGATCATCTACGGTGTAGCGCTGCGCCCACGTTGGACCTCGATCCTCGAGAATCGTCTGCTCGTTCTCTTCGGTGACGCCAGCTACAGCATGTACGTGATTCACGCCAATGTCGTCTTCAGCTTCTTTCACACTCAAACAGGAAATGTCCGCAATGCCAGCTTCCTCGGACTAGGAGAATGCCTGGCGATCGTTCTCGCGATCTCAATATTGATCTATCGATTTGTCGAAGAACCGGCGCGAAGGAAGCTGCGACCCCAGTCAAAAGGAAAGCCTGCAGTGCCTGTGGCCGCAGTAGCAGGAGTTTAGCTATTCCGAAGGGGCCAGCGACTTGAAGGCACGTCCCGCCTTATTCTCGAATCGTTCCTGCAATGACGGTATGTCGCCGTTGCGGGAGTCGCTCTCGATGCGTTCGATGCGATGCATGGGAAAGAAGACGATATTGGCGTCGACCTGATCTCCATCGCGTACCTGCCGGGCAAAGTCGTCGAGTGAATTCAAGTCGATTCCGCGCAGACTCGCTCCTGCGGGAGTGAGTGCGAGGAGCGTGCCCCAAAACTTCTCGCGCGGCATATTCAGAGTGACAACGACAACGTTGCCCTCTGCAAACGGATCCATCACAGCTCGAGCCCTCCCGCAGCTTGCCAACAGGTTACAGTATTCGGCCCGGCGCTCCGTCATCCTTTTGAGACGGATCTATCACACAGGTTCTCTCTGTCATGTGCCGGCAGCTAGTCGTTATTGTCATCCCCATCGTCATGCCCGCCTTCCTCTTCCTCCTCCTCCGCCTGCACGACGCGAGCGACGAGCACGGGATTCCCACTCGAATCCTTTAGCAAGAGTCCAACTACCTCCACGTTGCCAGTGACATTGTTCAATCCTGACAGACTGTGGACACCGCGAAAGCGAGTTAGGTCCGAAGTCATCACCTTTAGGGGCGCGTTGAAGAGAAATCCAAAGAAGCCATTCGCCACCAGCCCAAAACTGCCGTTGTTGCCGGATTGGACCGAGACGGAATTGGGATTGACTTTCCCCTGAAGTCCCTGCGGACGCAGCACGATTCGTCTCGTCGCGAAGCTGGCCGGATTCGTGGTGGTATCAACCGTGCCGCCGACTCCGATCGCCTGTCCCAAGACCAGCGAGCTTGCGCTAAACAGCATGCTGCTGACAGGCAGACGGAAGCGAGCGATGTCGAACTCGGTTGTGGGAGCTATCTTTACGGTTGCTGGAACCCCTGGACTGATGCCGCTCAAAACCGGGATTTCATCGCGAACAAGCAGCGTCATCGAGGTGGCTGCGCCAGTGGAGGGCGTAGCGTTCAACACAATCCCGGACAGGAAAGCGCGATCCGTGGTGGACAACTCTACGTGATCGGCAAGGATGCTGCCGTCCGCCTGAGGTTTACCCGAGACTTCGAGGATTGCAGGAGGAGTAAGCCCCGACAGTCCTGATACGCCCTCGAACTGAGTTTGTGAGTTCACATTAATCGTGAAGTTGCGGCCATTGGCTCGCTGCAGCACAAAGGAATTCCCACTCGTATTGACGGATACGAGCGAGCCCCTCAAGTCATCGATGTGCGCGTCATCATCGTCGATTTTGAGATGGCGTATTCCCACATGCGGCGACACCACGCCGGTGATCTGACCATTAGCGTCCGTTTGCAAAGAATTTCGAAGATCGAAGTGAAAATTCAAACCACCGAGACCGGACTGGTCGACGGTTAGTGGCGAGCTAAAAATTACGCTCACTGTGTTGCTCGTCAACGTTCCATTGATGGTACCCACGGAAGCCGGAGTCGTGCTTAGATCCAGGAACGAAATCACAGGAGATGCGAGCGTCACACTGACGCTCTTATAGGTTCCCGGGGCGACTGAGTTGAGTGCGACCAGGGTTCGCAATCCGAGCAATTGTGAGAATTCAATGGTCGCTGGCTGGGTCAGCACCTGAACCGTGTTTGTACCATCCGACAGGGCGAGGCTGTTGAGCGTGATCCGGAACGACAAAACCGAAGGCAGCGGGGCGTCGCCGCCGGTCACGAAGATCATCGCAGACTGCGGCGAAGCCGGCTGGCTCATTTGTGAATTGCCGCCAGAGCACGATATAAGCCAAAGCGTGAGAGAAGAGATTCCTAAAATGGTAAAGAGCTTGCGCATACTTCCTCCTCCGAGCGTTGGGCACTCGGAAAATCGGGACTATTGAATCAGACGAATCGGCGCAAGTCGAAGCGAAAAACCCGTCTATCCTATCACGTGGAGTGCGCTTGCGTGATTAGTCATGCCGGACGGCAGGGTGTTTCGGCCCATCTTTCCCGCCTTGGCACGAATCTTCTCTAAAACCAGAGGGTTCTAATCAATGGTGCCTTTGCTTCAGGAGATCTTCTATGCGGCTTAAGTTGTTTTTAGGCGTTGTAGTTTGTCTTCTCTCATTGTCGGCGACTTTAATGGGTGCCGCCGATAGCAAATGCGATTGCCCCAAGGACGATCCTTCAACCCATGGTCGCGTGCTGACGCTGATCGATAGTGAACTCTCATCGACAGAAAGAGCGCCTTCCAGCGGGAACCTTGGATTCCCGAAAACCGTTACGGTGTGTATGTTTTTCGATCCGACCAACAAGGGCTATCCGCAGGACCTGAAGCTTGTAGTCGAAGGATCCATCGACGGCCGCATGTGGTTCCCTGCCACGACAGCCGGCCGCGATAGTCAAGCATCCTCCGCCAATGGATGCGTGCAGATCGCTCCGACCCGATATGTCCGTGTGGGTTGGCCGCCCGCCGCGCAAGTGGTGTCGCCCGGGCCGCACGTAGTGGCTCAGGTTGAGGTGAGCTACTAGCGAGCGAATCCGTGGAATGAACAAGCGTCGATATCAAGGCCCTTGGGTTGGACACACGATTGAGCATCATGTAATTTGAGCATTCTCACTTGGAGTCACGTCCGATGCTCACAACCTACAAAGAGATTGTGTATGGCGCAGTATTCGGATTCATAGCATTGCTTCTCGATACGGCTATGGACGCGAAAGCCGAGGGCCAGGGATTTTTCTCTGAGATAGCAACGCATCCCGCCATGATGCTGTACCGTCTGCTCTTCCTCGTTTTTGGAATGTTCATCGGCTGGCTCCTCTGGAGAAATAACCAGCGCGAGCGCGAAGTGCGGAGCGTCATGGAGACGCTGAGGCACTTTCATCAGGAATACGAAGCCCGAGCAGTTGTCCTGCACACGAGCTTGCAGACGCTTCTAACAAAAGATCTGCACTTATCGCCCGAGACCGAAAGCTTGATCCGCAGCGCCTACGAGAATTCACGCGATCTCCAGTCCCTGGCAAAACAGCGGCCAGTTATCTAAGGACGGCTACTGCCGTATGCGCACGCTAAACCTGTAGCACGGCCGCTCTCGGCTGTGATTGAAGTGGTTTATCGCGCGATAATGCGGGCATGAAGCCAATCCACATTGAGCCCATCGGCCACGTGATTTCGGACATCGAGAATCAGCGAGACGAGCAATGGGGAGGTATCGTTGCCGAAATTCGTCTGGACGAGTCACGGTTTGAACCCGTTGCTTTCGATGGGTTGCGAGACTTTTCTCACGTCGAGGTTCTGTTCCACTTCGATCAGGTTCCTGAATCGGGTGTAGCAATGAAAACTCGGCATCCTCGCGAAAATCCGAAATGGCCTGAAGTAGGAATCTTCGCGCAGCGCGGCCGTAAGCGTCCGAATCGCATTGGCGTAACCATCTGCGAGATCGTCTCAGTTAGTGGTTTGTCGTTGCGCGTGCGCGGTCTGGATGCCCTCAACGGCTCGCCTGTGCTCGACATCAAGCCTGTGATGGCCGAGTTTCTTCCTGAGAAGGAGATCGTGCGCCAGCCACAATGGTCGCGGGAACTGATGAGTACGTACTTCTGATTCAACGCGGGTTGCATTAAGCCAATCCCGCACCATTCTCTGCCGTGCCCCTGTTTTAAAAACTGTCATCCCTTCTATAACCACGACGGCTCTGTCAAGGACGAAATAGGCAACACGAGTCCGCTGGCGTGGGCGATGAACGTTGTTTGCCCCGGCCTTTCCCTTATTAGGAGGGGGTTGGTTTTGGTGTTGCCTTTGC